>CAUQPA010000585.1:0-3168 GCA_963519325.1 uncultured Pseudomonas sp.
GGACCGGCACAGAGCAGGCGATCGGCCAGCCCGCCCCGGCGTTCGCGCATCACCTCCAGCCCCCACAGGGGCTCCAGCGCGCGGATCAGCACGCCGGCGCCATGCCCGGCTTCGCGGCACACCAGGTTGAAGCACCAGTGGATGCCGTAGGAGCGATAGACATAGGCATGCCCGGGCGGACCGAACATGGCCCGGTTGCGCGGGGTGGGGCCGGCGAAGCTGTGGGAGGCCGGATCCTCGCCGTCGTAGGCCTCCGTCTCGACGATCACACCGCCCACCCCGTCGACCGCCAAGCTGGCGCCGATCAGCAGGCGGGCGACTTCCTCCACCGGGCGAGCGAAGTCCACTTCCATCACGCCTCGGGCTCCGGTTCTTCCAGGATCAGCGCGGCATGCACCATGGCCAGATGGCTCAGGCCCTGGGGAAAGTTGCCCAGGGCCGCGCCGTTCTGGGGATCGCGCATCTCGGTCATCAGGCCCACGCCGTTGAGGCTGGCGGCCAGCACCTCGCGCATCAACGCGCGGGCCTGGTCGACCTCGCCAAGCACCGCATGGGCCTCGACCATCCAGTAGGAACAGGCGAGGAAGGCACCTTCCTCGCGCTCGGCGCCGCTGTAGCGATAGACCAGGGGGCCTCGGGCCAACTCGCGACGGATGGCCGCCAGGGTGCTGACCGAGCGGGCGCCGCCATCGAAGCCGAAGCGGATCCCCAATAGCAGGCCGGCATCCAGCCGCTCGGTGCCGGCATAGAAGGTGTAGGCCTGCTTGCGTTCGCTCCAGCAGTGTTCGTCGACCCAGTCGCGGATACGGTCGCGCTCGCGCTGCCAGCGACCGCACATCGCATCGGGAATGTGCCCCTCACGGGCCAGGGTCACGGCGCGATCCAGGGCGAACCAGCAACCCAGCTTGGACAGGGTGTAGTGGCGCTGCTCGGGCAATTCCCACATGCCGGCGTCCGGCTGGCGCCAGCTGTCGGCGCAGAGATTGGCCAGGTCGGTGAGCAGGCTGGCGGTGGCGAAATCCAGCACATGGCCTTTGCTCGCATAGAGGCGGAAGGTTTCCAGCAGATCGCCATAGAGACTCAACTGGCACTGGGCGCTGGCACGGTTGCCCACCCGCACCGGCTGGGAGTCGCGATAGCCGGGAACCGGGATGGTGCGTTCTTCCGGCGCCAGCTCGCCCTCCAGGGTGAAGCAGGTATGCAGGCGATTGCCATGCCGGCGGATGACGTTCTGGATCCAGGCCAGGGCTGCCTGGGCCTCGCCAAGCGCGCCCAGGCGCAGGAAGGCCTTGATGGTGAAGACCGCATCGCGCACCCAGGCATAGCGGTATTCGTAGTTCTTGTCGCCGCCGATCCGCTCTGGCAGCGAGGTGGTGGCCGCCGCCACGATGGCGCCGGTGGGGGAGTAGAGCAGCAGCTTGAGCGCCAGCGCCGAGCGTTTCACCTCGCTGAGGAATTCGCCGCGATAGGCAAAGCCCTGGGCCCATTCGCGCCAGGCCTGGTCACTGCGGTCGATGCGCTGGTCGACTTCCTCCAGCGTCGGCACGATCAGGGGCTCGTTCTCGGTGGCGGTCAGCGCCAGCACGCTGCGCTGGCCGGCTTCCAGCACCAGGCGCGCCACCAGCCGGCGGTCGTCGCACTGGAGGATCTCCAGCCGTTCGCAATACCTCAGGGTGGCCATGACGCCATCGACATGCATGACCTCGCCATTGGGCGTGCTGCGCATCCACGGCGAGACCGTCTGGCCCTGGGTGCCGGGCACCAGTTCGATGCGCAGTTCGACTCGCCCCGCGAGGCCCTCGACACGCCGACCCAGCTCGCACCAGGGCAGGCGACCGGCCGAGCCACTGTTGAGCGACTCGGTCAGGCGCACGCTGCCCTCGGTGGTGTGGAAGCAGGTCTCCAGCACATTGCTGTCTTCGCGATAGGCGCGTTCGACGCGGTAGTCGGCCACCGGCGCGATCGAAAAGAAGCCGCCGGCTGGCGCATCCAACAGGCGGTCGAACAGCGGCGCGGAATCCATGTTGGGCACGCACCACCAGTCCAGCGAGCCGTCCGGCGCCACCAGGGCCACCGAACGACCATCGGAGAGGGCGGCGTAGCCCGCCAGGGGCGCATAGCCGTCCTGGCGAGCCGGGTCGAAGGCCGCCACGGCCCTCAGCCCATGCCTCCGGTGGCGCCATAGACCTCACCGGTCACATAGCTCGACTCCTGGGAGGCCAACAGCACATAGATGGGCGCCAGTTCCGCAGGTTGTCCCGGACGCTTGAACACCGTCTCGCCGCCGAAGCTGGGGATCTTCTCCTGGGGCTGGCCACCACTGGGTTGCAGGGGCGTCCAGAAGGGACCAGGGGCCACGGCATTGACGCGGATGCCCTTGCTGGCGACCTGCTTGGCCAGCGCCTTGGTGAAGTTGGTGATGGCCGCCTTGGTGGAGGCGTAGTCCAGCAGGAATTCCGAAGGCTGGGTAGCCTGGATCGAGGTGGTGTTGATGATGGCGGCGCCGGCCGGCAGGTGCGGTAGCGCGGCCTTGCACAGCCAGAACAGTGCATAGACGTTGGTCTTGAAGGTCGCGTCGAACTGCTCGGTAGTCAGCTCGGCGATGTCCTGCACCGCGGTCTGCTTGCCGGCAACGTTGACCAGGATGTCGAGGCCGCTCAAGGCGTCTTTGGCCTTGCTCACCAACTCGTTGCAGAAGGCTTCGTCCTTCAGGTCACCGGGCAGGCAGAAGGCTTGGCGCCCTTCGGCTTCCACCAGCTTGACCACTTCCTGGGCGTCGGCTTCTTCCTCCGGCAGGTAGTTGAGCACCAGGTCAGCACCCTCGCGGGCATAAGCGATGGCGGTCGCTCGGCCAATGCCCGAATCCGCCCCGGTGATCAACGCCTTACGCCCGGCCAACCGACCGAAGCCCTTGTAGCTGGTCTCGCCATGATCGGGACGCGGCTGCATCGCCTGGGCCAGACCTGGCGCCTCCTGGGGCTGTTTGGGAAATTCCGGCTGGGGATACTGGGTGAGGGGGTTCTGCATGGCGTACTGGTTGTCGCTGGACATGACATCTCCTGAAAGGCGCTAGAAAGGCGCCCGTTGGGCAGCTTTTCGCTGACGTTCAAGGAAATGGAGGGGTAAAGCCGCCACGAGGTTCCCGGCGTCCATCGGCCTCTGTATCCA
>CAUQPA010000586.1:0-3166 GCA_963519325.1 uncultured Pseudomonas sp.
CGGCCATCGTCGTCACTGGCGGGCCGATGCTCAACGGCAAGCACAAGGGCCAGGCGCCACTGTGGCCGGTGCTGAAATTCGTGCTCGCCGAAGCCGGGGTGCTCGCCGCCCTCGCCGGCGCGCAGCGGCTGCTGTCGGTGCAGCAATCGCTGCTGCGGGTACGCCTTGGGCAGACGGTGAACCTGCTGATCCTGGAAAAGGCCCAGACCCTGTCGCTGGCGCAATTCGAGGACGCCGACTTCTACGACAAGCTGGTGCGGGCCCGGCGCGAGGCCTCCATCCGCCCCCTGGCGCTGGTGACCAAGTCCCTGACGCTGCTGCAGAACCTCATTTCGCTGGTCAGCTTCGCCGTGCTGCTGGTGCATTTCTCGCCCTGGGCCCTGGTGTTGCTGGTGGTAGGCGCCCTGCCGGTGTTCCTGGCCGAGGCGCGCTTTTCCGGCGATGCCTTTCGCCTGTTCAGCCGCCGCGCGCCCGAGACGCGCCGCCAGACCTACCTGGAAACGCTGCTGTCCCACGAGGCCTACATCAAGGAGGTCAAGCTGTTCGGCCTCGCCCCGCTGCTACTGGCGCGCTACCGCGCCACCTTCGCCAAGCTCTACGCCGAGGACCGCCGCCTGACCCTGAGACGCGACGGCTGGGGCTTCGTCTTCGGGCTGTTGGGTACCCTCGCCTTCTATGCCGCCTATGCCTGGGTGGTGCTCGACACGGTGCGCGGCCGCCTCAGCCTGGGCCAGATGACCCTCTACCTGACCCTGTTCCGCCAGGGCCAGGCGGCGGTCAGCGCCAGTCTCACCGCCGTGGGCGGCCTCTACGAAGACAGCCTCTACCTGAGCAACCTCTATGACTACCTCGGCCAGCCGACCACCGTGGAGGGCGGCAGCCTGACGACCGGCAGCCAGCCCGGCGATGGCTTGAGGTTCGAAAGCGTGGGCTTCACCTATCCAGGCGCGACGGCGCCGACCCTGCAGGACATCAGCTTCCACCTGGCGCCGGGTCAGAGCCTGGCGCTGGTGGGCGCCAACGGCTCGGGCAAGACCACTCTGATCAAGCTGCTGACCCGTCTGCATGCCCCCAGCCAGGGTCGCATCCTGCTCGACGGCAGCGATCTGCAGGACTGGCAGCCCACAGCCCTGCACCGGCGCATCGGCGTCATCTTCCAGGATTTCATCCGCTACCAGCTCAGCGCCGGCGAGAACCTCGGTGTCGGCGATACCCTGGCCTTCGACGACGAGACGCGCTGGCGCAAGGCCGCCGAACAGGGACTGGCCGACGAGGTCATCGCCGGCTTGCGCGAGGGCTACGCCACCCAACTGGGGCGTTGGTTCATGGGGGGCCAGGAGCTGTCCGGCGGTCAATGGCAAAAGATCGCCCTGTCGCGGGCCTATATGCGCGAAGACGCCGATATCCTGGTGCTGGACGAGCCCACCGCCGCCTTGGACGCCGCGGCCGAAGCGGTGATCTTCGAACGCTTTCGCGCCCAGGCGCAGCAGCGCATGACTCTGCTGATCTCGCACCGCTTCTCCAGCGTGCGCAACGCCGACCAGATCCTGGTGCTGGAAGGGGGTGAGATTCGCGAGCGAGGCGATCATGCCCAGCTGTTGGCCACTGGCGGACGCTACGCGCAGCTGTTCGATCTGCAGGCGCGGGGTTATCGCTGATCGCCGGTGGCGAACTTCGCGGGTAGGGCTCTGCCCAAACCTTTACCACCCCACTCGCGGAGCCCGTATGAACGATCAGATCAAGGAAAACCCCGACGACCTGGATATCGATCCGGACATCGCGCCCGATCCCGAAGAGCCCGTGGGCGAGGATCCGGATGACCGCCCGCTTGAGGAGCGCCTGCCCCAGAAGAATCCGCGCAACCCGGAGTACAGCTGATGAACGCCATCCTGCCATTGCCCGAGGACGAGGATCCGGAAGGCCTGCATCCCGCCGAGCTGCCCGCCGACGAAGACGATGCGCCACCGGTGGATCCGCTGTGAAGTTCTAGACTTTCAGGCTACAGAGGTCTGGCGTGGGGTTTGCCCTCACCCCGATCCTCTCCCAGAGGGAGAGGGAATGGCAGCCCGTAGGTTGGGTTGAGCGTAGCGAAGCCCAACGGGTCGATCATCACTCCCGGATCGTTGGGCTTCGACGATGAGGTTGTCTTAGCCCAACCTACGGATTGGCAGCAACCTGAAAAGGTCCGCCATGGCGGACCTTTTCCTTGGCCTTACTGCGCGCCGGTTTGCGGCTTGTAGAGCTCCAGCAGCTTGAGGGTCACGCCGTTGGTCCAGCCGAAGCCGTCCTGCAGCTCGTACTCGCCGCCACCACCGCCCTTGCCGCCGGTGAGGTCATATTTCTCCACCAGTTTTTGCTCACGGGCGTAGAGGTTCTGCACCTGGGTCAGGAAGCGGCTGCCGATGTCCGCGGCCAGCTTGTCCTGCTTGTAGCGGCGCAGGCCGTCCACGGCTACCCATTGCAGCGGCGCCCAGCCATTGGGTTCGTCCCACTGCTGGCCGGTCTTGACCGTGGTGGTGGCGATGCCACCGGGACGCAGCAGCTGGTTGGCTACCGTCGCCGCGGTCAGGTCGGCGCTGCTCTGGCTGGCGAGACCCACGTACAGTGGGAACAGGGCGGCGGCGCTGACCTTGTCGGTGCGGCGCTTGGCCTGCCAGTCGAAGTCGGTGTAGTAGCCGGCCGGATTCCACAGATAGCGGTCGATGGCCTGCTGGCGGCTCTTGGCCTTCTGGCTGTAGGCCTGGACGCAACTGGCCTCGCCGGTCTTGTCGCAGGCCTTGGCGATGGTCTGCTCCAGGTGATAGAGCAGGCTGTTCAGGTCCACCGGGGCGATGGCGGTGGTGCGAATGGTCGCCAGGGTCTTGCCGTCGCCGAGCCAGCGCGAGGAGAAGTCCCAGCCGCTCTCGGCACCGGCGCGCAGGTCGCGATAGACCTCGCCGGCCGGACGGCCCTTGGCCTGGGCCGCGGTGGCCAGGTCTTCCAGGTAGGATTCCTGGCGCGGGGTATCGCTGGCGTCCCAGTAACGGTTGAGCAGGGTGCCGTCGGCCAGCTTGACCACGTGGGCATTGGCCTGGCCTGCCTGCAGGGCGTCGGCGCCGGCCATCCAGTAGGCATATTCCTTCTGCAGTTGCGGCAGGTAGCGGCGATAGGCGGAGTCGCCTTCCAG
>CAUQPA010000587.1:0-3156 GCA_963519325.1 uncultured Pseudomonas sp.
GTTGCGGTAGTAGGTCATCAGCACCGCGTTCTGCTCGTCCAGGTAGAGGATGCGCCCCAGGGCGTCCTGCTGCTCGGCGAGAAAACCCAGGGCGCGGACCTCCTCGATGATGCTCTGGCCATCCCCTTCGGGCAGGGTGACGCTGGTGGAGTAGGGCACCCGCTTCAGGAGATCCAGGTAGAGATCGATGGCGCGCACCAGGGCGCCTTCGTCGAGCGCCTGGCGGTTGGTCGACAGCAGCGCCAGGGCCACCAGGTTGACCGGGGTGACCGCGGCGGCGGCATTGATGCGCCGGACCACCCGTTCGCCCAGTTCATGGGTGACCGGGTTGAACCAGGCGGGCTTGAAATCCTCGTCGAGGGGCTCGTCGCGCCAGCCCGGACGCCGCGCATCGAGAAAGCCCTGCAGCGGAATGGGTTCGCCGAAGTTGACCCAGACCCGACCGAATCTCTGGCGCAGGGCGCCGAACACCTTGACCAGATCGAAGATGGACTCCTTCTTCTTCGCCGCACCGCGCAATTCGCCCAGGTAGGTACGACCCTCGAAGACCTTCTCGTAGCCGATGTACACCGGCACGAAGACGATGGGGCGGCGGGAGTCGCGCAGGAAGCTGCGCAGGGTCATGGCCAGCATGCCGGTACGTGGCTGCAGGGTGCGGCCGGTACGCGAGCGGCCACCCTCGACGAAGTATTCGGTGGAGAAGCCGCGGCTGAACAGGCTGTGCAGGTATTCGTTGAACACCGCGGCATAGAGGGCGTTGCCCTTGAAGCTGCGCCTCATGAAGAAGGCGCCGCCGCGTCTCAAGATGTTGCCCACCACCGGCATGTCCAGGTTGATGCCGGCGGCGATGTGTGGCGGGGTCAGGCCATTCTGGAACAGCAGGTAGGAGAGCAGCAGGTAGTCGATGTGGCTGCGGTGGCAGGGGACGTAGACCACGGTATGCCCCGGCGCCATCTCCTGGATCCGCTCGATGTGGCTGACCGTGACGCCGTCATAGATGCTGTTCCAGAACCAGCGCAGGCCGACGTCCAGGCAGCGCACCACCGGATAGGAGAAGTCCGAGGCGATCTCCCGCGCATAGTGCGCCGCCTCGTCCTCGATGCGCCCCGGCGTGGCCTTGCGCTGGACGATCTCGCGGGCGATGGTCGCCTTGACCTGGGGTGCCCGCAGCAGGCCGCGCAGCAGGGTACGCCGGTGCGACAAATCCGGGCCGATCACCGCCTGGCGCACGTTGCGGAAGTGGATGCGCAACTGGCGCATCACCAGGCGCTCCAGGCGTTGCGGGTCCGGCCGCTGAATGGCCAGGGCACCCAGCGACAGCGGCTTGGAGAACTGCACCCGGGTCAGGCGGCCCAGCACCAGGATGCGCGCCAGCTTGCGCAGCCGGCCGGTCACCACCCAGTTGTCCGCCCAGAGCAGCTTCCAGGGGCTGGTCTCGCGGTCCGGCGACTGGCCCCAGAAGACACTGACCGGCACCAGCTGGACGTAGGTCAGCCCCTGCTCGGTCAGCGCCGTCACCACCCGTCGCAGGGTCGGCGGCACCGAGCGGCGTGCCGGGCGACCGCGCCAGTCCGCCTTGCCGATGGCGTTGAAGTAGGCCAGGGTTTCGGTCCTGCTGCCCAGCACCAACGGGCGCAGGGGTCGCGGCAGGCCAGCCTTGCGGCATTCGCGGTCGAGCACCGCCAGGTCGCTCAGCGAGGCCTCGGGCAGCACATAGAGCACCGGTTTGCTGGGGTCGATGCGGCTGAGCAGGCTGGCTGCCTGGGTGGTTTCCGAGCGGACCCAGAGATAGAGCAGGCGCTTGAGCAGCGAGAAGGCCAGCAGGCGCAGCGGCGAACGAGTCATGGAGGGCTACCGGATTGACGAGGCGGCAGTGTGCCGGATGGCCTGGCGGGCGTAAAACCGCCCCTGTTATGCAGACTTCGACCCGGCAGTCGCTCGCTTGTCCCCACTGTCGAAAAAATGCCGCTTAAATCGTCGAAAAGCCGGCGCTGGCGCGGCTTCCAGCGGTGATGGCACTTTGCGTAAAGAACGTTGCTTTTGCCGGGAAAGCCATGCTTCATAAGCTGTCGGCAGGCATCCTGCCGCTGCCCGGACCAAGGCCGCCAACCCCGGTGGCCGGTCCGACGAAGGCTCTACATCGATATAACAAGGCAACCCGATCGCCCACAGGGCGATGGTCGGGGATAGGAAATCCAGAAAGCTTCGGAGAGATGTGATGGGTGAGCAACGCGAAACCGGGACCGTCAAGTGGTTCAATGACGCCAAGGGCTATGGATTCATTCAACGTGAGGGCGGTGCCGACGTGTTCGTTCACTACCGCGCCATTCGCGGTGAAGGTCACCGCTCCCTGGTCGAAGGCCAGCAGGTGGAGTTCTCGGTGATCGAGGGGCAGAAGGGCCTGCAGGCCGAAGACGTCGCCCGGGTCTGAGCCCACTGCGCGAGGAGCTCAGGGCTCCTCGCGACCCTGCATCATTCGGTCCGCCAGACGATCTCTTCCACGCCCGCGTCCGTCACCTTCAGCCAGCGATCGGCGGCTTCCTCCTCCTCTTCCTCGCTCCAGCCACTCGGCGCGCAGCGCACCTGCACCTGCAAGGCATCATAGGCATCTCGCGCGCAGGCCAGGTCGTCTACCCAGGGCGATACATCGCTTTCCAGCAACAGGCTATGCCACTTGCCCACGGCCTTTGGCAGCCAGGTGACCGGAATGGACTCGCCGCCATAGCGCAGGGTGCACTTGAAGGTCTGCCCGCGGGCCTCCCAGGCGCAGGGCATGGCGAACACCTGCTCGAGCCAGGCGGAGACGGCTTCCTGGTCGACGTCCTTGAGGTAGATTTCGATATCGGGCTGGCGCATGGGGCTTAGGCTCCGGATTTGACGATCCAATCGTAACGTACTGCCACCCGCACCTCGAAGGGCTCGGCGAGGACCCGCTCGCGGCGCTCGGCATTGACCCGCCAGCCGTGGGGGGTCATGGCCAGCAGATCCTCGCGGGTCTGGCGCTCGGCCAGCGGCAGTACGAATTCGAGCCCTTCGCTATGGGCCAGTTCCAGCCCCGGCGGCAGATCCTGCAGGTGCTTGTCTTCGGCATAGTCGCGCACCTCGTCGTAGAGCCGCTGGCGCAACTCCAGCAGGTGGGCGCTGGCCGGGCCCAGG
>CAUQPA010000588.1:0-3154 GCA_963519325.1 uncultured Pseudomonas sp.
GATGTACCGAGTGCGCTTTCGTACCGATGGCATCCTGCACGAGGCGGCGCGGCCGCCGGTGCAACTGGTGTCGCGTATCTCCGCGCGACTCAAGGTGATGTCCAATATGGATATCTCTGAAAGACGCAAGCCCCAGGACGGCCGGGTCAAGCTCAAGGTGTCCAAGACCAAGTCCATCGACTTCCGGGTCAATACCTTGCCCACGCTGTGGGGCGAGAAGATCGTGATGCGGATCCTGGACTCCTCTAGTGCCCAGATGGGGATCGATGCCCTGGGCTACGAGGATGTGCAGAAGGAGCTCTACCTACAGGCGCTCAAGCAGCCGCAGGGCATGATCCTGGTGACCGGGCCGACCGGCTCGGGCAAGACGGTATCCCTCTATACCGGTCTCAATATCCTCAACACCGAAGACATCAATATTTCCACCGCGGAAGATCCGGTGGAAATCAACCTGGAAGGTATCAACCAGGTCAACGTCAATCCACGCCAGGGGCTGGATTTCTCCCAGGCGCTGCGCGCCTTCCTGCGACAGGATCCGGACGTGATCATGGTGGGTGAGATCCGCGACCTGGAAACGGCGGAGATCGCCATCAAGGCGGCCCAGACCGGCCACATGGTGATGTCGACCCTGCACACCAATAGCGCCGCGGAAACCCTGACCCGCCTGCGCAACATGGGGGTGCCCGCCTTCAACCTGGCCACCTCGGTCAACCTGATCATCGCCCAGCGCCTGGCACGCAAGCTGTGCAACAAGTGCAAGCGCGTTCACGAGGTGCCGCGGGAGGCGTTGCTGGCCGAAGGTTTCCGCGAGGAAGAGATCGGCAGCTTCACCCTGTACCAGCCCATCGGCTGCGAGGAGTGCAACGCCGGTTATCGCGGGCGAGTGGGTATCTACGAGGTGGTGAAGATCACCCCGGCGTTGCAGCAGATGATCATGGAGGAGGGCAACTCCATCGAGATCGCAGCGCGCATGCGCACCGAAGGCTTCAACGATCTGCGGCGGTCCGGGCTGGTGAAGGCCATGCAGGGGATCACCAGTCTGGAAGAGATCAATCGGGTGACCAAGGACTGACGTGCGCCCTCACCCTAGCCCTCCCCCGGAGGGAGAGGGGACTGGGGCGGAGTGCTGAGTCAGCTCCCGGTTGTAGGCTGAGGGCAATTCTAAGTGGCGGCGCCTGACCTCTCTGGCGCGATGCTTGCCTTAGTAGAGGCAACCGCTTTGCAAAGAGCATTTTTTTGACGGGTCCGCCACGCCGGGCCGAGTCTTTGACGAGTCGAGGCCATGGCCGATAAAGCTATCAAGATGGGCAGCTTCACCTGGGAGGGAACCGATCGCAAGGGGACCAAGGTGAAGGGCGAGATGACGGGGTTGAATCCGGCGCTGATCAAGGCGCAGTTGCGCAAGCAGGGCATCAATCCGACCCGGGTACGCAAGAAGTCGGTGTCGCTGTTCGGCAAGGGCAAGAAGATCAAGCCACTGGATATCGCCCTGTTCACTCGGCAGCTGGCGACCATGATGAGTGCCGGTGTGCCGCTGTTACAGGCCTTCGATATCATCGGTGAAGGCTTCGACAATCCCAATATGCGCAAGCTGGTGGACGACATCAAGCAGGATGTCGCGGCGGGTAACAGCCTGGCCAACTCTCTGCGCAAGCAGCCGCAGTACTTCGATGATCTCTATTGCAACCTGGTGGATGCCGGTGAGCAATCGGGTGCGCTGGAGACCTTGTTGGATCGGGTGGCGACCTACAAGGAAAAGACCGAGGCGCTGAAGAAGAAGATCAAGAAGGCCATGACCTATCCGGCGGCGGTCATCGTGGTGGCGGTGATCGTATCGGCCATCCTGTTGATCAAGGTGGTGCCACAATTCCAGTCGGTATTCGAAGGCTTCGGGGCCCAGTTGCCGGCATTCACCCTGATGGTCATCGCCATTTCCGAAGTTCTACAAGAGTGGTGGTTGCTGGTGCTCGGTGGCTTGTTCGTCTTGGGCTTCGTGCTGCGGCATTTCCACAAGAAGTCCGAGAAATTCCGCGATGCCACGGACCGTATGCTGCTGAAGATCCCCTTGATCGGTTCCATTCTCTACAAGTCAGCCATTGCCCGTTACGCCCGGACGCTGGCCACCACCTTCGCTGCGGGTGTCCCGCTGGTGGATGCGCTCGATTCGGTCGCTGGGGCGGCCGGCAATGTGGTGTTCCGCAATGCCGTGGAGAAGATCAAGGGTGATGTATCCACCGGCATGCAGCTTAACTTTTCCATGCGCACGACCGGGGTGTTCTCCTCCCTAGCCATCCAGATGACCGCCATTGGTGAGGAGTCGGGTTCGCTGGACGAGATGCTGTCCAAGGTCGCGACCTTCTATGAAGACGAGGTCGACAACATGGTCGACAACCTCACCACCCTGATGGAGCCGATGATCATGGCCGTACTCGGGGTACTGGTGGGCGGTCTGATCATCGCCATGTACCTGCCGATCTTCCAACTCGGCTCGGTGGTCTGATGGCGCTGCTGGGATTCCTGGCCGGCGCGCCGCTGGCCGCGACGTTGTGCGCGCTACTTCTGGGGCTGCTGGTGGGCAGCTTTCTCAATGTGGTGGTCTATCGGTTACCGGTGATGCTCAGGCGTGACTGGCAGGCGGAGGCGCGTGAGGTGCTGGAACTGCCGGCCGAGCCGGCTGCGGCTCCTTTCAACCTGGCGCGTCCCGCTTCGCGTTGCCCTCATTGCCAGCGCGCCGTGCGGCCTTGGGAGAACGTACCGGTTGTCAGCTATGTGCTCCTGCGCGGTCGCTGCAAGGGTTGCCAGACGAGGATCAGCACGCGCTATCCTCTGGTGGAGCTGGCCTGTGGCCTGTTGTCGGCCTGGGTCATCTGGCACCTGGGCGTGACCTGGCAGGGCGGGGCCTTCTTGCTGCTGACCTGGGGACTCTTGGCGGCCAGCTTGATCGATGCCGATCACCAATTGCTGCCGGATGTGATCGTGCTGCCGCTGCTCTGGCTGGGCTTGATCGTCAACCAGTTCGGATTGTTCACCAACCTTGGCGATGCGGTCTGGGGCGCCGTGGCGGGTTACCTGAGTCTCTGGCTGGTGTTCCAGCTGTTTCGCCTGGTGACCGGCAAGGAAGGCATGGGTTATGGCGACTTCAAGTTGCTGGCCC
>CAUQPA010000589.1:0-3151 GCA_963519325.1 uncultured Pseudomonas sp.
CCCTGTGCGCCCTGGCCGCCTGGGCGCTGCTGCCACGCAGTGGCCAGCACGGCCCGACGGTCCTGGTCAGCCGGGCCGATATCCAGAGCCAGGTAACCGCCCTGGGCACCCTGCAGCCCAGGCGCTATGTCG
Organism: uncultured Pseudomonas sp.; assembly: GCA_963519325.1. Taxonomy (GTDB): domain Bacteria; phylum Pseudomonadota; class Gammaproteobacteria; order Pseudomonadales; family Pseudomonadaceae; genus Chryseomonas. Next base: position 133 of record CAUQPA010000589.1, read on the forward strand.
ACGTCGGTGCCCAGGCCTCCGGGCAGATCCTGCGCCTACATGTCGAACCGGGCAGCGAAGTGGAAGCCGGTCAGCTGCTGGTGGAAATCGACCCGGCCACCCAGCGCGCCCGCGTCGAGGCAGGCCACGCCCAGATCGATGCCCTGCAGGCGCAACTCGCCGAGCAGCGCGCCTTGCAAACCTTGGCCAGCCAGCAGCACCGCCGCCAGTTGGCACTCGCTCGCGGCAAGGCCACGCGAGAGGAGGACGTGCAGGGTGCCAAGGCACAGCTGGACGCCAGCGCCGCCCGGGTACGCGGCCTGGAGGCCCAGATTCGCCAGGCCCGCGCCGGGCTGCGTCGCGATGAGGCGGAACTCGGCTACACCCGCATCTATGCGCCCCTGAGTGGCACCGTGGTGGCCGTGGATGCCCGCGAGGGGCAGACCCTCAACGCCCAGCAGCAGACCCCACTGATACTGCGAATCGCCCGCCTCTCGCCAATGACGCTCTGGGCCCAGGTATCGGAAGCCGATATCTCCCGCATCAAGCCCGGCATGACCACCTGGTTCACCCTGCTCAGCGGCGATCCGCGCCGTTGGCAGGGCAAGGTGCGGCAGATACTGCCGGTCCCGCCACGGCCGCTGGAGCAGAGTAACCAGGGTGGCGGCAGTCCGGTTGGCGGCCAGGGTGGCCAGAATCGGGTGGTGCTCTATACGGTGCTGATCGATGTCGACAACGAGGATCGCGCCCTGATGGCCGACATGACCGCCCAGGTCTCCTTCGTGGTCGATCAGGCCACGGCGGTACCGAGCCTTCCCGTTGCCGCCGTCCAGGACGACGGTCGCGGTGGACGCCTGGCCTGGGTCCTCGGTACCGATGGCAAGCCCGAAGCGCGGCGGCTGGAAGTCGGCCTGAGCGATCGCCAACGCATCCAGATCCGCAACGGTCTGGTCGAGGGCGAGCGAGTCCTGGTGGATCCTCCCCAGGAGGCAACACCATGAGCGGCGCACCCCTGATCGAACTGGACACGGTGCACAAGGCTTATGGTGGCGGTGAGACGCCACGCATCGAGGTGCTCAAGGGGATCTCCCTGCGCATCGACGCGGGCGAATTCGTCGCCATTGTCGGGGCGTCCGGATCGGGCAAGTCGACCCTGATGAACATTCTGGGCTGCCTGGACCGCCCCAGCAGCGGCCACTACCGTTTCGCCGGTCAGGACGTCTCGGCCCTGGACCGCGATGCCCTGGCGTGGCTGCGCCGCGAGGCCTTCGGCTTCGTCTTCCAGGGCTACCACCTGATTCCCGCGGCCTCGGCCCAGGAAAACGTCGAGCTACCTGCACTCTATGCCGGCACCTCGGCCAGCCAGCGTAGTCGCCGCGCCAACGCCCTGCTGGAACGTCTGGGCCTGGCGGAGCGTACCGCCAACCGACCTCATCAATTGTCCGGCGGCCAGCAACAACGGGTATCCATTGCCCGCGCGCTGATGAACGGCGGCCACATCATCCTCGCCGACGAACCCACCGGGGCGCTCGATAGCCATAGCGGCCAGCAGGTCATGGCCCTGCTCGACGAACTGGCTGCGGAAGGCCACGTCATCATCCTCATCACCCACGACCGCCAGGTCGCCGAGCGTGCCGCCCGAGTGATAGAGATCAGCGACGGCGAAATCGTCGCGGATCGCCGGTTGCGACCGGCCGGCCAATCCGGACACCTGGCCCTGGACCCTTCCCGCCGCCAGGAAACACCCCGCGGCCTGCTGGTCGCCGAAGGGTTCGAAGCCCTGCGGGGTGCCTGGCGCACCCTCTGGAGCAATCGGGTACGGACCGTGCTGACCCTGCTCGGTATCGTCATCGGTGTAGCCTCGGTGGTGGTGATGCTGGCAGTGGGCGAAGGCAGCAAGCGCCGCGTGATGGCGCAGATGGGCGCCTTCGGCTCCAATATCATATACCTGGGCGGTCGCTCCCTCGCGCCCCGGGCACCCGAGGGCGTAGTGACCCTGGATGACGTGGCTGCCCTGGCGACCCTGCCCCAGGTCCGCCGGATCATGCCGGTGAATGGCGCAGAACTCATCGTGCGCCATGGCAACAAGGATATGCAGGCCTATGTGGGTGGCAACAACCCGGACTTTCCCAAGATCCTCAATTGGCCGGTGGTGCGCGGCAGCTACTTCAGCCAGGCCGACGAAGCCCAGGCCGCCACCGTGGCCGTGATCGGCGATCGGGTGCGCCGCACCCTGTTCGAGGAGCGCGATCCCATCGGCCAGCAGATCCTCATCGAGAACGTGCCCTTCCGGGTGGTCGGGGTATTAGCCGCCAAGGGCGCCAGCTCCGGCGACCAGAATGCCGATGACCGCATCGCCATCCCCTACTCTGCCGCCAGCATCCGCCTGTTCGGCCGCCATGAGCCGGAATACGTAATCATCGCCGCCAGCGATGGTAGCCAGGTCCAGCGCGCCGGCGCCGCCATCGAGCGGCTGATGCTGCGTCTGCACAATGGCCGCCCAGATTTCGAACTCACCAATGACGCCGCCATGATCCAGGCCGAGGCACGCACCCAGGGCACCCTTTCGCTGATGCTGGGCGCCATCGCCGCCATCTCTCTGCTGGTGGGCGGCATCGGGGTGATGAACGTGATGTTGATGACGGTCCGCGAGCGAACCCGCGAGATCGGCATTCGCGTCGCCGTGGGCGCCCGCCAGCGCGACATTCTCCGGCAATTCCTCACTGAGGCCGGGCTGCTGGCGCTGGTCGGCGGCCTCATTGGCCTGGCGTTGGCCCTGGCCGTAGGGGCTGCGCTACACCTGGCCGGCGTGGCGTTGGTCTTCACCCTTCCTGCAGTGCTCGGTGCGTTTGGCTGCGCCCTGCTTACCGGGGTGCTGTTCGGCTTCATGCCGGCCCGCCAGGCGGCCCGCCTGGATCCCGTCGTTGCCTTGGCCAGTCAATGAAGTCCACCCTGCCGCGCTACCTACCGCTGTGTCTGCTGCTGACCGCCTGCGCCCTTCCACAGCCCCCCCTGCCCCCTGCCACAGAAGCCCCCACCC
>CAUQPA010000590.1:0-3151 GCA_963519325.1 uncultured Pseudomonas sp.
GCCCTGGCGACCACGCCCCAGCAGGCCCAGCGCCTGCTCGCGGGGCTGATGGAGGGGCGCATGCCGCAGATCAGCCGGCCGGGCGCCCTGAACGACAGGGTCGAGGTGCGGCTGCTGCCGGTGCGTTTCGAGCCGGCCTACCAGCAGTTCCAGGCCTGTACCCAGAAGCTGCTGGCGGTCAATTTCGAGCAGATCCGCCATTCCCAGATCAATTTCCCGGGCGGCGGCGATACCCTGGATGACGTCGGCAAGGCCAAGCTGGACCTGATCGACGAGTACCTGAACGCCGATCCTACGGTGAATCACGTCATCGTTTCTGGCTACAGCGACAACCAGGGTACCCGTCTCGATAATCGCCAGGAATCACGGCTACGCGCCATCGCGGTGATGGAATACCTCAAGGCCAAGGGCTTCGCCGCCGAACAGATCGAGCTGCGCTTCTTCGGCGAGCAGTATCCCGTGGCGCCCAACACCAATAAGGCCAATCGCGCGCTCAACCGGCGGGTGACCCTGGTGTTCTCCCGGGTGCCGCCCAGCGGCGAGGCGCCCGCGGCGCCGGTCACCAATACCGCCGCCAATCCCCCCGCGCCGCCTGCGCCGACCCCCGCATCGCCTGCCAAACCCAAGGGCTGATCCGCCCCGACCACATGTCGCCCAGACATCAGAGTGCGTCGCGCCCCTGTAAAAGCGGCGATACGACCAGTAGAATTGCCGCTTTCCGACTCAACGCAACACACGGGAGCGAACGGCATGGCGGATGTGAAGAAGGTAGTCCTGGCGTATTCCGGCGGCCTGGACACTTCGGTGATCCTCAAGTGGCTGCAGGATACCTACAACTGCGAAGTGGTGACCTTCACCGCGGACCTCGGCCAGGGCGAGGAAGTCGAACCGGCACGTGCCAAGGCCCAGGCCATGGGCGTCAAGGAAATCTACATCGACGACCTGCGCGAAGAATTCGTCCGCGACTTCGTCTTCCCGATGTTCCGTGCCAATACCGTCTACGAAGGCGAGTACCTGCTGGGTACCTCCATCGCACGTCCGCTGATCGCCAAGCGCCTGATCGAGATCGCCAACGAGACCGGCGCCGACGCCATCTCCCACGGCGCCACCGGCAAGGGCAACGACCAGGTGCGCTTCGAGCTGGGTGCCTATGCGCTCAAGCCGGGCGTCAAGGTGATCGCCCCCTGGCGCGAGTGGGACCTGCTCTCCCGCGAGAAGCTGATGGACTACGCCGAGAAGCACCAGATCCCGATCGAGCGCCACGGCAAGAAGAAGTCGCCGTACTCAATGGACGCCAACCTGCTGCACATCTCCTACGAGGGCGGCGTGCTGGAAGACACCTGGACCGAGCACGAAGAGGACATGTGGCGCTGGACCAAGTCCCCGGAAGCCGCGCCGGACACCCCGACCTACCTGGAGCTGACCTATCGCAACGGTGACATCGTCGCCATCGACGGCCAGGAGCTGAGCCCGGCCACCGTGCTGGCCGAACTGAACCGCATCGGCGGCGAGAACGGCATCGGTCGCCTGGACATCGTCGAGAACCGCTACGTCGGCATGAAGTCCCGTGGCTGCTACGAGACCCCCGGTGGCACCATCATGCTCAAGGCCCACCGCGCCATCGAGTCCATCACCCTCGACCGCGAAGTGGCGCACCTCAAGGACGAGCTGATGCCCAAGTACGCCAGCCTGATCTACACCGGCTACTGGTGGAGCCCCGAGCGCCTGATGCTGCAGCAGCTGATCGACGCCTCCCAGGCCAATGTGAATGGCGTGGTGCGCCTGAAGCTGTACAAGGGCAACGTCATCGTCGTCGGTCGCAAGTCCGACGAGTCGCTGTTCGACGCCAACATCGCCACCTTCGAGGAAGACGGTGGCGCCTACAACCAGGCGGACGCGGCGGGCTTCATCAAGCTCAACGCCCTGCGCATGCGCATCGCCGCGGGCAAGGGCCGTACCCTGCTGTAAGGGTCGCCCGGCAACGCAAAACCCCAGCCTAGGCTGGGGTTTTTCATGGCTTACAGATCGAAGTCGTACTCGGAGATCTGCCGCTTCAGGCGGCGCTCTTCGAGCATGTTGTCGATCAGCCGACGCTTGGTCAGGTTGGTCTTGCTCACGACGGGCTCGACGGTATCGGGTGCCTCGCCATCGCCCTCGAAGTCTTCGTCTACATCGATATCGCTTTTGTCTTCGGCCATTGGTAACTCCTGCAAGGCTGGACAGGGTCACACGCCAGTCATCGACAGGGCTGCGGGACCTTTTCGCGCACCTTATAGCGACAAAGCAGAGGCCGGTAAAAAAGATTTTTTCAATCGTCGCAGGGCGTTGGTGCGCCCTTCTTCAATCGTCCGAAGTTTTCGCCTTGTATTCACAGAGATCTTCGATACGGCAGCTGCCGCAGCGTGGCTTGCGCGCCTGACAGACGTAGCGGCCGTGCAGGATGAGCCAGTGATGGGCGTCCAGCAGAAAATCCTTCGGCACCACCTTGAGCAGCTTCAGTTCGACCTCGACCACGTTCTTGCCAGGCGCCAGGTTGGTCCTGTTGCTGACGCGGAAGATGTGGGTGTCCACGGCCATGGCGAGCTGGCGAAAGGCGGTGTTGAGCACCACGTTGGCGGTCTTGCGACCGACGCCGGGCAGGGCCTCGAGTGCCTCGCGGGTCTGGGGCACCTCGCCACCGTGGCGCTCCAGCAGCAGCCGGCAGGTCTCGATGACGTTCTTGGCCTTGCTGTTGTAGAGCCCTATGGTTTTGATGTACTCCGACAACCCCTCCACACCCAGGTCGAGGATGGCCTGGGGGGTATTGGCCACCGGGTAGAGGCGGGCGGTGGCCTTGTTGACGCTGACGTCGGTGGCCTGGGCGGAGAGGATCACCGCGATCAGCAGTTCGAACGGCGAGGCATAGGCCAATTCCGTCTTGGGATCGGGATTGTCCTCGTGCAGGCGGCGGAAGATCTCCAGGCGTTTGGCGGCGTTCATGAGGCGGTTCGCGATTCCAGGGCGGCGAGGTGGTGGGCGGCCTGTTGGGCGGCAGTACGCAAGGCGTCGAGTTGCGCCTGCTGTTCGGCAGAGGGTGTGGTGCCAAAGGCCCGCTCCGCCTTGGTCAGCTGGGCGCGGGCCAGGGTGGCGGCGATGCGCGCCTGCTTGAGGA
>CAUQPA010000591.1:0-3150 GCA_963519325.1 uncultured Pseudomonas sp.
GGTCGGGGTGCCGGACACCAACAGCGGTTACTACACCGCCCTGGCCAACATGCTGGCCTACCTCAAGACCCAGTGCATCCCCGCCACCTATTGGGCGGCCGGCCCCGGCTGGGGCAGCTACGCGCTGTCGGTGGAGCCCACCGATGGCGTCACCGCCCGGCCGCAGTGGGCGACGCTCAAGGGCTATCTGGACAACACCTCCTGCAGCGCCTTCGGGCCGGGTAGCTGAGACCCGGACCGCAGCCCTCTGGGCGCCTCAGGGGCGCGCCAGCGACGCCAGTTCCGGCAGCCCGCTGTTGCCATCGGCATAGGCTGCCTGGAAGCTCGGACGCTGCTGCCAGCGGGCCCACAAGCCCGCCAGGTGCTCGAAGCGCTCGTCCAGCGGCGTCTGGTTGGTGGGGAACTTGGAGAAGGCGATGGCGGTGCAGAGGGTGATGTCGGCGAAGGTCGGCGCCGCGCCGCCCAGGAGCCACTCGCGGCCATCGGCCAGGTGGCGATCCACCAGCGCCGCGTGCATCAGCGCCTCCTTGCGGCAATGCTCGCCCCATTGCGGATTATGGGTCAGCTCCAGCTTCTGGCCGAGGCCTTCGTATTGCACGTGGAACATGGTCACGATGCGATAGAGCACATGGACGAAGATGCGGTCGTTCCACATGGCGTCCTGGCCCTGCTCCAGCGGCGTCTCGCCCAGCACCTTGCGACCGGGATAGCTATTGTCCAGATAGCGGGCGATGGCCGCGCTCTCGGCCAGGTAGCCGCCCTCGGCAAGTTCCAGGGTCGGGGTCTCGCCCCAGGGATTGCGCTTGAGGTGTTGCCACTGCCGCTGCTCGCCCTCGGGAGCCATCTTCAGGATGACCTCCTCGAACTGGTCGGCGATGCCCTTCTCGTGGATGAACAGGCGCAGCCGCTGCGGATTGGGAAAGGCCGACGGCGAGGTGTAGAGGCGTAGCTTGGACATGAGGAACTCCAGGGGGATGATCGAGGGGGCGACGGTCGATGGCCAGCCAGCGTGCGATCCGGAACGCCGAGGATGATGGGCCGCGCGGCGCGGCGGAAACCAAGCCTGTGCATGTCATCGATACAGAGAGGCGATTGGACGCCGCTGCACTAGACTCGGCCTTTTTGCCGGAGATTCCCCCTATGCCCCTGCGACTCTATCTGGCCGGACCGGAGGTCTTTCGGCCGGATGCCGTGGCCCATGGCGAACGCCTCAAGGCGCTCTGCGCCGCCCAGGGCTGCCTGGGTCTCTTTCCCCTGGACAATGCCCTGCCGGCCGCGCTGACCGACCCGGGCGAGCAGGCGGCCTGGATCTACCGGGCGAATCTGGCGCTGATCCAGCAGGCCGACGGGGTGCTGGCCAGCCTGGACTTCTTTCGCGGCGCCGAGCCCGACAGCGGCACCTGTTTCGAGGTGGGCTACGCCGTGGCGCTGGGCAAGCCGGTGGTGGGCTACGTACCGGAGGCCGGCAGCCTGGCCGAGCGCATCCGCCGGCGGCACCCCGAGCAGGTCGGGACGGGGCAGCTCGATCGCCAGGGGTGGACGCTGGAGGAGTTCGGGCTGCCGCTCAACCTGATGCTGGCCGTGCCGGCGACCCTGGTGGTGGGCGGCCCGGCCGAGGCACTGACCGCGCTGCGCGGGCTGCTCGCTAGCTGAGGCTGGCGACGATCCGTTCGCGCAGCCAGGTATGGGCGGGGTCGCGGTGCAGACGTTCGGGCCAGAGCAGCAGCATGTCGAAGCCGGGAATGGCCAGCGGCGGTGGCTGGGTCTGCAGGCCGGGATGGGTGAGGGCGATCTGCGCCGGTAGCAGGGCCACCAGATCGCTGGCGACCAGGGCGCTGGCCAGGGTGGAGAAGTGCGGCACCGACAGCACTACCCGCCGCTGCAGACCGCGCTCCGCCAGCAGGCGATCGGTGGCACTGGCGAAGCCGCCGCCACTGGGCGAGACCAGCGCCTGGTCCAGCGCGCAGAAGGCTTCCAGGGAGACCGGCGCCTGCAAGGCCGGATGACCACGGCGGCCCGCCAGCAGATAACGTTCGGTGAACAGCAGGCGCTGGCGCAGACCGGATGCGGCGGCATCGGCCACGTCCAGGGCGAGGTCTAGGCGGTCGCCTTCCAATTGCTCGGCGAGCAGGTCGGGCTTCTTGTCCAGCAGGGCCAGGCGGATGCCGGGAGCCTGCTGGCGCAGATCGGCCAGCAGCGGCGTCAGCAGGGTGGTGGCGCTATGGTCGCTGGCGGCGATGCGCCAGGTGCGTTCGGCGCGCGCCGGGTCGTAGCGGGCGGCCGGGGCCAGGGCCTCATCCAGTGCGGCCAGGGCCTGGCGCAGCGGCTCGCGCAGGGTCTCGGCGCGTGCTGTCGGCCGCATGCCGCGGGGGCCCGGCAGGAGCAGGGGATCGTCGAGCAACTGGCGCAGCCGGCCAAGCTGCAGGCTCACCGTGGGTTGCGCGAGATTCAGCCGGCGGGCCGCGCGGGTCACGTTGAGCTCGGCGAGCAGGGCGTCGAGGGTCACCAGCAGATTGAGGTCGAGGCGCCGCAAGCTATTGTGCATGGCAATGGCTGCTGTTTCGGTAATTCATTTCCAGCATACCTCAGGCGTCACCTAGCCTGGTCGCCTCTTCACTACGAGGTGACCGCCATGAAGGTCCTGCTGGTCTATGCCCATCCCGAACCCCGCTCCCTCAACGGCGCCCTGCGCGACTTCGCCGTCGCCCATCTGCAGGCCGCCGGCCACGAGGTGCAGGTGTCGGACCTCTATGCCATGGGGTGGAAGGCCACCCTGGACGCGGCGGATGCGCCGCACCTGGCGCCGGGCGAGCCCTTCGATGCCGTCGCCGACTCCCAGCGGGCCTATGCCCGCGGCGAGCAGCCGGCGGATATCACGGCCGAGCAGGCCAAGCTGCTGTGGGCCGATACGCTGATCCTGCAATTCCCGCTGTGGTGGTTCTCGCTGCCGGCCATCCTCAAGGGCTGGGTAGAGCGGGTCTATGCCTGCGGCTTCGCCTATGGGGTGGGCGAGCACAGCGACAACCACTGGGGCGACCGCTATGGCGAAGGCACCCTGGCCGGCAAGCGCGCCCTGCTGGTGGTGACCTGCGGTGGCTGGGATTCGCACTACAGTGGGCGCGGCATCAATGGCGGCCTGGACGACATCCT
>CAUQPA010000592.1:0-3150 GCA_963519325.1 uncultured Pseudomonas sp.
ATCGACATCCATCCCGCCGCGCGACTGGGCTGCGGCATCATGCTCGACCATGGCACCGGTATCGTCATCGGTGAGACGGCGGTGGTGGAGGACGAGGTGTCCATCCTGCAGCAGGTGACCCTCGGGGGTACCGGCAAGGAGCAGGGCGATCGCCATCCCAAGGTACGCCGCGGCGTGATGATCGGCGCCGGGGTGAAGATCCTCGGCAACCTGGAGATCGGCGAAGGCGCCAAGATCGGCGCAAACAGCGTGGTGCTGCATCCCGTCGCCCCCCACACCACGGTGGTGGGCATCCCCGCCCGGCCGGTCGGTCGGCCCCGGGATGCCCACCCGGCCGAGAGCATGGATCAGTCGTTCGACGCCTGAAAGCCTGTTCTACGTCGTGCGGGCCAGAGACAAGCCAGGCCCAGGCGGCCCCGCGAAAATGGCTGAGGAAGCGGATCGGACCGGCGCTCGGGTTTAGAGAGCGCAAAGGAGCATGGCGACGGAGCCCCCAGCCGGGCTGGGGATCCAAGCCATTTTCAAAGCCGCTTGGCCTACGCGCAGCGGACCTTTAGCGGGCTCTGAGCGAGAAAGACCTCGGCCTTGGGATAGCGCTCGCTGTTGAGGGCGCTGGGGACCAGGCCTTCGCTCCGGGCCAGGCTGCGCACCAGTTCGCGATTGAAGGCACTGTTGCCGTCGTCCGCCAGATAGTCGGGCAGTGCCAGCCAGCGGGCGTCCTCGATCTCCTCGGGGTCCTGGATGGCGATCTCCGCACTCAACGGATCGAGCCGGCAGACCACATAGAGATTGGACTTGCCGAAGCGATAGGGGTGGGTGGTCACCATGCCGACGATGGCGCGAAAGGCGCTGCGGATGCCGGTTTCCTCCCAGACCTCACGAATCACCGCGGGCGCCAGGTCCTCGCCCAGCTCGACGTGGCCGCCCGGCAGCTTGTAGCCCTGGCTGCCGCGCTCGCGGATCGCCAGCAGTTCGCCCCGTTCGTTGAGCACCAGACCGCCCACGCCCAGGCTGTGGGTCGGGACGAAGGGCGCGAAGGCCGTGGGCGTGCCGCGCCAGACCAGGGTCAATTCCTGTTCGAGGCAGTTGTGGAAGACGAAGCCGGCGGCGGTGGCGACGCCGACCAGCTCGCCGAGGGCCAGGGGCAGCGTCAGCCAGATCAGGTTGCGGCCCTCGCGGCGAGCCTGGTCGAGCAGCTCCGCCAGGGCGGGCGCGAAGGCCTCGCGCGAGGAGGGCAGCGAGGCGGCGTCGATGATCAGGCCATTGAAGGCATCTTGGCGATACTGCACGGTGACTACTCCGCGGGGCGTGGCTGGATGGGCGCGGACGGTACCACACCGGTCTCGCTCGGCACCAAGAGGCTGGCGCGCGGATTGGCGATCTCGATACCGCGTTCGCGGAAGCGCTCGAGGATGCGGCGATTGAGTTCGCGCTGGACGCCCCAGCGGCCCTTGTCGATGCACCTCATCTGGCCGGCCAGGGTGACCATGGAGCCGTCCACCGCATCCACTCCCCAGATCTCCAGGTCGGCGAGGATGAGGTCCTTGAAGGCCTCGTCGGCCCGCATGCCGGCCCCGATGTCCTTGAGTTCGGCGATGGCGCGCTCGATGTCTTCGCCGAAGCCCACGCTGATGCGCAGGGCGGCGTTGCCGATCCCGCGGTTGATGTTGTTGACCGCCGACACCGAGCTGAAGGGCACGATGTGCAGGGAGCCGTCGCCCGCGCGCAGCCGGACGGTGCGGATCGACAGGTATTCCACGGTGCCGGAGACCCCGGCCACGGTGACCCAGTCACCCACCTGCATGGCGTTCTCCAGCAGCAGGAAGATGCCGGTGATGAAGTCCTGCACCAGCTTCTGCGAACCGAAGCCCAGGGCCACGCCGATGATGCTGGCACTGGCCAGCAGCGGCGTGGTGTTGATACCCAGCTCGCTCAGGGCGGTGAGGCCGACGATCAGGGCGACGAGGATGAACAGCCCGGTGCGCAGCATCGGCAACAGCGTACGCAGGCGGGCGGCGCGGACCGTGTCGCCGCGTTCGGTCCAGCGGGTCAGGCGGCCGTTCACCGCGACGTTGGCACCTTCCCAGATGGCGACGGCGATGATGGCGGCGACCAGAATGGTGAGGAAGGCGGACAGCAGGCTGCGCCCGATGCTGCCGGTGGCGAACCAGTCGAGCACGTCCCAGCCCCAGGACTGGAACAGCGCCAGCGCAGTGACCAGGGTGACGATCACCCCCACCAGCCAGCGTGCCAGGGGATAGTAGCGCTGCAGGTGCAGGTCGGGGGCTGGAGCGCCCTCGCGGGCCGCCGGCTGGAACAGCCGACCCAGCAGGCCGAGCAGGAACACCGCGGCGAGTCGCCCGAGGATGACGATGCCGGCGGACAGGGCGACGAAGTTCATCAATCGCGGCAGGCCGTTCTCGATGTCCAGCGCCCACATGGTCCAGCCGCCCATGACGAAGACCGCGGCGAACACCGCCCACACCTGACCCAGCCAGGCGCGCAGCACGGCCAGGGCACCACTGCCGTCCTGGCGGCCGGCGATGCGTGCGGCGACCGGCCGTCGCACATGGAAGATCAGGCCGACCACCAGCAGGTGAGCGAGCAGCGAGACCAGCTTGACGATGGCCTCGCGGCCGGCTTCGTTGGCGCCGAGGATGTCCGCGGCCTGGGCCAGCGCCAGGCCGAAGGTGATCAGGGCGACGAAGGCGTGCAGCCAGCGCAGCAGGGTATTGGCGAGCGACGCCTTGACCTTGAGCAGGCGGATGCCATGGGCCGCGGGATCGATCAGCAGGCGGATCACGATCAGCGCCAGGCGGGTGGTGAGGTAGGCGCCGAGGAAGCCGCCGACCAGCTCGCGCTGGTTGGCGTTCGATCCCACCAGGTAGTGGATGGTCAGTGCCGCGGTGGCCCAGAAGGCCAGCAGCGGCAGCAGCTCCAGGAGTAGCAGTCCCAGGGCGAAGGGCAGGTGTCTCAGGGTGGTCCAGTGCTCCTCGGCGCTCGGTCTGCTGCGCTCGGCAGATGCCGGCGCGGGCGCGGTCGCCGCGGGCGCCGGTTCGCTCGGCGGGGGCGCGGCGCTGTCGGATGGGGCGATGGGTACCTCTTCCAGGCGATCGACGCCATCGCGCTGGGTCTGGACCAGGGCCACGG
>CAUQPA010000593.1:0-3145 GCA_963519325.1 uncultured Pseudomonas sp.
GGTCACTGTGGCAGCTGTCGCACGCGGGTGCTCGCCGGCGCGGTCACCTATGCTCATGAGCCCGCCGCCGCGGTGGCCGCCGATGAAGCCTTGCTCTGCTGCGCGCGGCCTGCCGAGGGTACCGTGCGCCTGGAACTCGATCTCTAGGCTGGCCAGCGCCCGCGGGTCGACTACCATGGAGGCCTTGCCGGAGCACTCCGGCCCCGTGAGGAAGACCCGGCAGATGGATCGTTGGCAGGCGATGCGCGTGTTCGTGAAGGTCGCCGAGACCGAGAGTTTCGCCCGCACTGCCCGCGAGCTGCACCTGAGCGCACCGGCGGTGACGCGGATGATCGCCGGCCTGGAGGAACTGATCGGCGCCCGGCTGCTGGTGCGCACCACCCGCTCGGTGAAGCCCACCGAAGCCGGCGCCCGCTATCTGCAGGACTGCCGGCGCATCCTCGGTGAGATCGCCGAGGCCGAATTGGCCGCGGCCGGACACCAGGCCCGGCCCTCCGGCACCCTGGCGATCACCGCGCCGGTGCTCTTCGGCCAGCTGCACGTGCTGCCGCTGGTGCTGGAATTCCTGGCGCGCCATCCGCAGATGCGCGTCCGCACCCTGTTCCTTGATCGCCAGGTGAATCTGCTGGACGAAGGCTTGGACGTCGCCCTGCGCATCGGCCAGTTGCCGGACTCGGGCTTCACCGCCGTCCAGGTGGGCAGCATGCGCCGGGTAGTCTGCGCCGCGCCGGGGTATCTGCAGGCCCAGGGCACGCCCACGACGCCGGCCGCCTTGCGGGAACATCGCATCCTCGCCTGCCAGAGTGCCTGGGCCTCGGCCGAATGGCGCTTCGCCCGCGGTCAGCGGGTGGTGGTGGATCCGGTGCTGCAGTGCAATACCAACGAGGCCGCCATCACCGCCGCCAAGGCCGGTTGGGGACTGACCCGGGCGCTGCACTACCAGATCGCCCCGGCCCTCGCCGAAGGCGCCCTGCAGCTGGTACTCGAAGACCATGAGGAGGCCCCGCTCCCGGTCCACCTGGTCTACCCCCAGGGCCGCCAGGCGGCGGCCAAGGTCCGCGCCTTCGTCGAACTGGCGGTGACGGCACTGCGTGGCAATCCGTTGTTCGGCAACGACTGAGCGTCCCGCCCGGTCGCCGCAAAAACTGCGGTCTCGTGACGCCGAACGCGTTTGCCAGCCGCTCGGACCGGGCCAATTCGGCATTGGCCACCGCCGACGCTCCCTAGACTCAGGGCCTGACCTGCCACTGGGAGCGCCACCATGCCGCTGCACCTCGATCTGCGTGATCCTCGCCTGTTCCAACAATCGGCCTATGTCGACGGCCGCTGGATAGGCGCCGACCACGGCGCCACCTTCGCCGTAGACAACCCCGCCACCGGCGAGGTGATCGCCCAGGTCGCGGCGCTGGACGCTGCCGAAACCGCCCGCGCCATCGCCGCGGCGGAAGCGGCCTGGCCGGCCTGGCGCGAGCGTCCCGCGGTCGAACGCGCGGCGCTGCTGGAGCGCTGGCATGCGCTGATGCTGGAACACCAGGACGACCTGGCCCTGCTCATGACCCTGGAGCAGGGCAAGCCGCTGGCCGAGGCCCGCGGCGAGATCGCCTATGGCGCCAGCTTCGTCAAATGGTTCGCCGAAGAAGCCCGGCGCAGCTATGGCGATATCCTGCCTGCCCCCGCCCGGGACCGCCGGGTACTGGTGCTCAAGCAGCCGGTGGGCGTGGCCGCCGCCATCACCCCGTGGAACTTCCCCAATGCCATGATCACCCGCAAGGCCGCGCCGGCCCTGGCGGCCGGCTGCCCGGTGGTGATCAAGCCCTCGGACCTCACCCCGCTGTCGGCCCTGGCGCTGGCCGAGCTGGCGGATCGGGCCGGTTTCCCGCCCGGGATCTTCAACGTGGTCACCGGGCTGCCCGTGGGTATCGGTGGCGAGCTGACCGGCAATCCGGCGGTGCGCAAGCTGTCCTTCACCGGCTCCACGCGGATCGGCCAGCTGCTGCTGGCGCAGTGCGCGGCCACGGTGAAGCGCACCAGCATGGAGCTGGGTGGCAATGCGCCCTTCATCGTCTTCGACGATGCCGACCTGGACCTGGCCATCGCCGGGGTGTTGCAGAGCAAGTTTCGCAACGCCGGCCAGACCTGCGTCTGCGCCAACCGCATCCTGGTCCAGGACGGTATCCATGACCGCTTCGCCGAGCGCCTGGCCGCCGAAGCGGCCAAGTTCAAGGTGGGCAACGGCCTGGAGGCCGGGGTGACCCTCGGTCCGCTGATCAATCGCCCGGCGGTGGACAAGGTGGCGCGCCATGTCGACGACGCCCTGACCCGGGGCGCCAAGGCGCTGTTCGGCGGCCTGCCCAGCGGCCGCGACCAGTTCGTCGCCCCCACGGTGCTCACCGGTGCCACGGCGGACATGCTGCTGGCCCGCGAGGAAACCTTCGGCCCCGTGGCGCCGCTGTTCCGCTTCCGTGACGAAGCCGAGGCCCTGGCGCTGGCCAATGCCACGCCCTACGGCCTGGGCGCCTATTACTACACCCAGGACCTGCGCCGCGCCTGGCGGGTGGGTGAGCGCCTGGAATTCGGCATGGTGGCGCTCAATACCGGCACCCTGTCGATGGAGGTCGCGCCCTTCGGTGGCATGAAGCAGTCCGGGCTGGGTCGCGAGGGTTCGCACCTGGGGCTGGACGAGTACCTGGAGGTCAAGGCCTGGCACCTGGGCGGGCTGGACTGAAATCCACGGCGGGCAGGCAGCCGAAAATGCCGCCACCTCTGCGCAAAACAGTCGATCGCGATGCCGGGGCCGGCAACTTCAGCGTTACCGACCCCGGCATTTGCTTAGGCTGAAACCCTCGCCCCCTGCCTGGAGATAGCTGCATGAATTCCGCTGCCAAAGCCACCGACCGCCTGCTGGGTTATCGCGAACAGAGCGTCCCGCGCGGCATCATCACCGCCCATCCCGTCGTGGTGGCTCGCGCCCAGGGCAGCGAAGTCTGGGACGTGGACGGACGCCGCTACCTCGATTTCGTCGGCGGCATCGGCGTGCTCAACGTCGGGCACAACCACCCCCGTGTGGTGGAAGCCGTGCGCCGCCAGGTCGGGGAAATCTCCCATGCCAGTTTCCAGGTGATGGCCTACGAGCCCTACCTGGAAC
>CAUQPA010000594.1:0-3139 GCA_963519325.1 uncultured Pseudomonas sp.
CCCGGGAGGGCGGGGGCGTTAGGGGGGAGGCTGGGCCTGTTGGGCGTCGCTGTGCTCAGCCCAACCTACGGGGGGGCAGGGCGTGCCGGATTACCCCCTCTCCCTCGGGGAGAGGGTTGGGGTGAGGGTGGTGCGCAGGTCTGGCCGCAGCCTGTTGGGCTTCGCTGCGTTCAGCGCCAACCTACGAGGCCTCCGCCGGCGGCACGGCCAGCGGCGGGAAATGGATGGCCACGCGCAGGCCGCGCCCGCTGGTGGCGGTCGCCAACTCGATGCCGGCGTCGTGGGCGGTGGCGATGTCGCGGACGATGGCCAGGCCCAGGCCGGTACCGTGGATGCCACTGTCGAGACGGTAGAAGCGCTCGAAGATGCGTTCGCGCTCGGCCTCGGGGATTCCCGGGCCATCGTCTTCGACTTCGAGGACGGTCGCGCCGGCCTGGCCGTGCAGCCGTACCGTGACCTGGCCTCCCCTGGGGGTATACCTCAGGGCGTTGTCCACCAGGTTGTCGAGCAGGTCGCGCAGCTGGAAGGCGTTGCCCAGCACCGTCTGCGGCTGCAGCTCGTAGCCCAGGTCGATGCCATGGCGGTCGGCCTCGGCCAGCTGGCTGGGGATGGCTTCGCCGATCAATTCGTCCAGGCGCATGGGGGCGCGAGGTGGGCTCTCCAGCCGGGCGGTGGCGGCGCGGGCCAGGGTCAGCAGCTGGTTGGTCTGGCGCGTCATGCGCTCGGTAGCGGCCTGGAGTTGCGCCAGGGCGGCGGCGCTTTCGGCATCGCCGGCGTGGCGCTGGCGCAGCCATTGGGTCAGGGTGCTGATACCCGCCAGCGGGGTGCGCAGCTGGTGGGCCATGTCGTCGAGGAAGGCACGCTGGTTGCGCGCGCCCTCGCGGATACGCAGCAGCAGGCCGTTGAGTGCGGTGACGAAGGTGCCCAGTTCGCGCGGCGCGCCTTCTTCACGCAGGGGGGCGAGGTCATCGTAATGACGGCTGTCGAGCTGGCGCTCCAGGCGCTCCAGGGGTCTCAGGCCGCGCCGCACCGCCCACAGCAGCTGGGCGGCGATGAGCAGGGCGACGAGGATCTGCACCACCACCAGGGTCAGCACCATGCGCTGCAGGGCCGCGGTGTGGCGACTCAGGGTCTGGGCGACGCTGGCCACCACGGGCTGGCCGGCGACGTTGCCCAGGCGGCCGACCATGAACACCGAGCGGTCGTTGATGCGGCTGCGCAGGGCGGTGGTGTGGCCGTCGCGCATCTCCTCGGTGATCTCCTGGACCGGCATGGCGGAGTCGCCGAACAGCAGCCGGCCGTCGAGGGTGCGGACGGCCAGCCAGACGTGGTCATGGCTGTTGTGGCGCAGCAGGTAGTCCACCTCGGTGGGCAGCCACAGCTTGCCGTTGCCATCCATGTACAGCTGTTCCAGCAGCAGGATCGCGGAGTCGGTGAGGTCGCCGTCCAGGGCGCTGAACGCCGGCTTGCGGGCGAACTGATAGCTGATCACCGCGCCACCGAGGTTGACCAGGAGCACCGGCAGCACCAGCCATTTCAGCAGGCGCCGGCGCAGGCTGGGCGCGGTCGGCGTCATGGCGCCGCCTCCTCCAGGCGATAGCCGAAGCCGCGCACGGTGCGGATGCCGACGCCGGAGTCGGCCAGTTTCAGGCGCAGGCGCGAGACATAGACTTCCACGGCATTATGGGTCAGGTCCTCGCTGCCCCAGGGGGCCAGGGCGTCGATGATCTGCTGCTTGGAGACCACCTTGCCGGCCTGGCGCAGCAGGTGTTCGAGTACCGCCCACTCGCGGGCCGAGAGGTCCAGCGGGGTTTCGCCGAGGCGCGCCTGGTGGGCGGCGGTGTCGAGGCGCAGCGTGCCGAGGGCCAGGTCGGCGGTGTTCTGGCCACCGGCTCGGCGGGCCAGCGCCTTGATCCGCGCCACCAGCTCGGGCACGGCGAAGGGCTTGACCAGATAGTCGTCGGCGCCCACCTCGAAACCGTGCACCCGGTCGTCGATGGCGTCGCGGGCGGTGAGCAGCAGCACCGGCTGGTCGCTGCCGCGCTGGCGCAGGCGCCGCACCACCTCGAAACCGTCCAGCCCACCGGGCAGGCCGATGTCCAGCACCACCACGGCGAAGCGGGTGGTACGCAGCCAGGCGTCGGCCTCGGCGCCGCTGCGCAGCAGGTCGACCTGCATGCCATGGCCTTCCAGTACGCGGCGGATGCCATCGGCCAGGGTGGCATCGTCCTCGACGAGCAGGATGTGCATGGGTGTGTCCTTAGCGCCTGGCGATCCAGGTCAGTTGCAATGCAGTGTGGCCGATGCGCAGCCGATTAGGTACCGACGCTCAGTGGGGCAGGGCGCAGAAATCGCCCAGCGCCCGCAGCAGCGCCAGGCGGTGGAGGTCGTCGGGCTTGGCCGTGACGAGGTGAGCGCTCAGGGCGCGGTCGAGCTGGGCGGGGCAGTCCTTGGCCGCACGCAGGTCGCCGGTGGCGGCGAGCCCGGCGAGCAGCTGGGTCTGCAGGGTGTCGAGGCGGGTCCTGAGTCCGGCCAGGTCCGGCGTGGTGGCCGGTAGCGGTCGGGTACCGCGGCGCCAGGCGTCGAGCAGGCCGTATTGCACCAGCTTGTTGGCTTCCATCTGGGCGGCGAAGAAGGTCTGGGCGGTGGTTGGATCGAGGGCGGCACCCTGGGCGGCCTGGCCGACGCTGTCGAGCACCTGGCGCTCGCGGACCTCGTCCAGCACCGGCTTGCCCGAGTCGTGCTTGCTGCGGGCGACCTGGTCGGCCACCGCCAGCCGCTGGGCCATGGCGTCCAGCAGCGCGGGCAGGGGCGCCGGGGCGGCCTGGGCACCCAGGGCGAGACCGAACAGCGGAATGGCGAGCCAGCGAACACCCGACATGACGAGCTCCAGGGCAGGGGAAAGGGTTCCGAAGCTCGCACGGGGCGGCGAAGGGGTCAAGATGGCCGGGGCAGGGCGGTTGGTTGGGTGGTGTGGGGTGGGAGCGGTGTAGGTGGGTGGAGACGGCTCCAGCGTCGAAGCCCAAGGCAGTGGAGGCGAATGCATGTGGGCGGTTTCGAGCAGGGTGGTCCCCTCACCCCAGCCCTCTCCCAAGGGGAGAGGGGGCGGAGCGGTATGGCGTGGGGATGCGGGGGTAGG
>CAUQPA010000595.1:0-3127 GCA_963519325.1 uncultured Pseudomonas sp.
TCTCCAGCCTGGCCGCCGACCTGCACGGCGCCCTGCAACGCTTCGAGGTCTAGCGCCGCCGGGCCGAGCGGGGCTCAAGCGGCCAGCATCACCCGGTCGCGCCCTTCCTGCTTGCCGCGGTAGAGCGCCTGGTCGGCGCGTTCCAGGGCGCTGGCGAAGGCTTCGCAATCGCGGATCTCGCAGACCGCCAGGGTCGCCGTCACCCGCGCCGGTCCGCGCTCGAGGGACTGGGTCACCTCGCCCAGGCGCTGGCGGATCCGCTCCGCCACGCCCCAGGCCACCTCCGTGCGGGCCTGGGGTAGCAGCACGAGGAACTCTTCGCCGCCCCAGCGCGCCGCGAGGTCCGAGTGCCGGACCTCGCGGCGGATCACATCGGCGATCCGCTGCAGCACCAGGTCGCCGCAGTCGTGGCCGAATCTATCGTTGATGTGCTTGAAGTGATCGACGTCGAACAGGATCAGGCTGCCGCTGAGGCACTGGTCCTGGTCGGCCTGGTCGAGGATCCGCCGGCGGTTGTACAGGTTGGTGAGGCTGTCGTGGCTGGCGGAGTGCAGCAGGTCCAGCTGCATCTTGGTGCTGTGGTAGAAGGAGGCACCGGTGCCATACAGGAGCAGCAGCAGGGCACTGATGATGTTGCCGGTCCCGAACAGCTTCATCGCTAGCGGCGACAGGCTCGCCGGCGGGTGCAGCAGATAGCCGCCGGCCAGGGTGACCAGGATGCCGAGGACCAGCAGCAGATGGCGGCGGGGCGCGGTGCGGTAGTTGTAGATGATGATCGGCAGGATGCACAGCACGTAGAAATGGAAGTTGCTGTCCCAGCCGAGTTGCCAGGTGGCGAAGCAGGCGTGGCCGACGATTTCGCAACTCATGGTGAGGCTGGCGACGCGGTAATGGCGCCGGCGCAGGGCCGCCAGGCAGCCCACGTAGAAGGAGACGCTGAGCACATTGGCCCAGACCATCGCCATCTGGTCGAGCAGGGCGAAGATCAGCAGCAGGACGAGGTGGATGCCCATGGCGGCCTGGACCACGGGCTTGGCGACCTCCCAGAAGCGTTCCAGGGAATGGTCCAGGGCCTGGTGGCGGTCGCGATAGGAAAGAGCTGTCATGAAGGATCACCAGAAAACCGTGCGCCAATGATAAACGCGCTAAATAATAAGCTTAATGGCAAACGGCCAGCCTGGGTGATCCTTTAGCCGAATGGACCTTGGGGAGGACCCAGTGGAAGGCGATGGCCCCGACCTGGCGGTGATTCCCCGGACCTGGGCGACGCCGGCCGTCTGGCTCCGCCGGTCGGCCAGGCAGGCTGCCGGCGGGCGAACAGCCTGACTGCAAGGCTGCTCCGGCGGCTTGCCGGGCGCCGGCGACCTCTCTAAGGTGACGACGCGCCATGCCGGCGTGCGTCACTCGCGGAGGTGGCCTTGGAACTGAGCCAAACCCTGGCGCAGGAAATCGTCGAGCGCGCCATGCGCATCCTGCCGGGCAACGTGAACGTCATGGACGCCGCCGGGCTGATCATCGGCTCGGGCGACCCGACGCGGCTGTTCACCCGCCATGCCGGTGCACGGCAGGTGATCGCCGAAGGCCGGGCGGTGGCCCTGGATACCGCGGCTGCCGCCCGGCTGCCGGGGGCCCAGGCCGGGATCAACCTGCCACTGTATCGCCAGGGCGAACTGGTGGGGGTGCTCGGGGTGAGCGGCGAGGATGCCGACCAGCTGCGCTTGCCCGCCGAACTCCTGCGCCTGACGGCGGAAATGCTCATCGAGCAGGCGGCGGGTCAGCCCTCCGCGACGTCCCGGATGACCGCTCCCTTGCTGCGCCAGCTGCTGGCACCCGGTGCGGCGCCCGAGCTGGGCCGCCACGCCAGTCTGCTCGGCTTGCGGCCGGAACTGCCGCGGGATGTCCTGCTGCTGGAGTTCGCCGTACCGGCGCCAACCTTTGGCGACTGGGCGCAGGAACGCATAGCCGACAGCTGGTGCCTGCCCCGGGAGGAGGGCCAGTGGCTCTGGTATCGCCCAGGTGCGGTGTCTCCGTCGGCCCTACTGGACGAGTTACCGGCTCAGGGCTGGGCGCTGGCCCGCAGTGCCTGGGTTTCGCAGGCGCGCCCCTGGAGCGGGCTGGCCGAGACGACCCAGCGGGCGCTGGACCTGCTGGCCGTGGCCAGGCGCCTGCGCCCGGCACGCGACCAGGTCAAGCTGGACGAGCTGGCGCTGCCCACCTGGCTGCACGGCCAGGCGGGGCGCGCGGATAGCGCCTGGCTGCTGGCGCCCCTCGACCGCCTGCGACAGGCCGACCGCGATGGCCAGCTGCTGGCGACGCTACGCAGCTGGTTCGCCGAGGACGCCAGCGCCCAGGCCTGTGCCGCGGCCCTCGGGCTGCATCGCAATGGCCTGCGGCATCGGCTGGAGCGTATCCAGGCAGTGACCGGCCGCGATCCGCGGCGCTTCGCCGAAGCCGCCGAGCTGTATTGCGCGCTGCAGCTCCTGGATGCCGGCTAGGCGAATGTACGGTTTCAAGCGGAGGTGGCTGGGCAAACGTCCGGTTGTCGTTCCCCGTGATCCGGGAAACACTCGGCGCACAACAACGGAGAATCGCCCATGAAGATCGTCATCGCCCCAGATTCCTTCAAGGAAAGCCTGTCCGCCGCGGGGGTCGCCCGCGCCCTGGCATGTGGCCTGCGCCAGGCCTTGCCGGCTGCCGAGCTGATCGAATGCCCGCTGGGCGACGGCGGTGAGGGCACCCTGGACGCCGTGCTGGCCGCCACCGGTGGCGAGGTGCGCCGGATGCCGGTGACCGGGCCGCTGGGCGATCTGGTGAACGCCCGTTGGGGCTGGCTGGCCGAGCAACGCACCGCCTTCGTCGAGATGGCCAGCGCCAGTGGTCTGGAGCTGGTACCCAAGGCCCGGCGCGATGTGCTGGCTGCCACCTCCCGCGGCACCGGCGAGTTGCTAACCGCCGCCCTGGACGCCGGCGCCGAGCGCCTGGTGCTGGCCATCGGCGGCAGCGCCACCAACGATGGCGGCGCGGGCCTGCTCCAGGCCCTGGGGGTGGGCTTGCTGGACCAGCAGGGGCAGGTACTGGCGGCGGGAGGCGCCGCCCTGGCCGGCCTGGCGCGGATCGAGCTGGCGCA
>CAUQPA010000596.1:0-3123 GCA_963519325.1 uncultured Pseudomonas sp.
GCATACCCGCTTGCTGCTCCTGGCCGGGGAAGGCCGCGGCCCGCGGGGTGGCGTGGCGCGCATTCGCCAGCTGGTCCGCCAGTATCGCGGTCTGCTGAGGGGCAAGGCTACAGAGCCGGTGGCCGATCCCCAGCATCCACGCTGGACCGGCGCCCTGCTGGCCTGCGCCTATCCGGATCGCATCGCCCAGCAGCGCAAGGCCGGCGGCCAGGACTATCGCCTGGCCAATGGCCGGGCCGCCAGCTTCGGCGAGCCGGATGCGCTGATGAAGTCCCCTTGGCTGGTGGTGGCCGACCTGGGCAGTCGCCAGGGGCAACGCGAGGAGCGCATCTACCTAACCGCCGAGTTGGAGCCAGGGCTGTTCGACGGACCCTTGGCCGAGCAGGTCGCCAGTCATGACGAACTGGACTGGGATGAACGCGAGGGCGTTTTGCGCGCCGAACGCCAGCGGCGGGTAGGCCAACTGGTGGTGAGTCGCGAGCCGCTGAAGAACCTGGACGTTGCTGCCCGCAGCCGCGCCCTGCTCGGCCTGGTGCGGCGCAAGGGGCTGGAGCTATTGCCCTGGACGCCCGAGTTGCGCCAGTGGCAGGCGCGGGTGGCGCTGCTGCGTCAGCTGGATCTACAGCAGAACGGGTCGAGCGATTGGCCGGACGTCAGCGATGCCGCCCTGCTCGATAGCCTGGAAGACTGGCTGCTGCCCTACCTGGATCGCGTCACCCGTCTGGCCCATTTCGCCAATCTGGACCTGGCGGCCATGCTCCAGGGGTTGCTGCCCTGGCCGCTGCCACGCCAGCTCGACGAACTGGCGCCGCGCAGCCTGGCGGTGCCTTCGGGCTCCACCATCCGCCTGGACTACAGCGAGCAGCCACCGGTGCTGGCGGTGCGGCTGCAGGAGCTGTTCGGCCTGGCCGACACCCCGCGCCTCGCCAATGGCCGCCTGGCGGTCAAGCTGCACCTGCTCTCGCCGGCGCGCCGCCCGGTGCAGGTCACCCAGGACCTGGCCAGCTTCTGGGCCAACACCTACGCCGAGGTGAAGAAGGACCTCAAGGGCCGCTATCCCAAGCACTACTGGCCGGACGATCCCTTGATCGCCGAACCCACGGCGCGGGCCAAGCCACGGGGAACCTAGGGGCCGAGCGTCGGCAGTGAGAGGATTGGGCAAGACCGGCAGAGGATTCGGCAGCGGTGACCGGTTCGAGCCGCGCTAGCCTGGCCGCTCCTTCAATGACGGGAGCAGGTCATGCACCATCACAAGACCCTTTTCATCACCGGCGTGAGCAGCGGCTTCGGCCAGGCCCTGGCGCGCGAAGCCCTGGCGGCTGGTCATCGCGTCATCGGCACGCTGCGCCGGGAAGCCGATCGGCAGGCGTTCGCCAGTCTGTCCGCCAATGCCCATGGCATCCTGCTGGATGTCACCGACTTCGCTCGCCTGGAGGCGGTAGTGACCGAGGTCCAGGCGGAGCTTGGCCCAGTGGATGTCCTAGTGAACAATGCCGGCTACGGCCATGAGGGCATTCTCGAAGAGTCACCGCTGGAGGAGCTGCGCCAGCAATTCGAGGTCAACGTCTTCGCCGCGGTGGCCATGATCAAGGCCTTCCTGCCGGCGTTCCGCCAGCGCCGCCGTGGCCATATCATCAATATCACCTCCATGGGCGGCACCATCACCCTGCCGGGCATCTCCTACTATTGCGGCAGCAAGTTCGCCCTCGAAGGCATCTCTGCCGCCTTGGGCCAGGAGCTGGCACCCTTCGGGGTGCAGGTCACTGCCGTGGCGCCGGGCTCCTTCCGCACCGATTGGGCGGGCCGTTCGATGCGCCGTACCCCGCGCAGCATTCCCGACTACGATGAGAGCTTCGCGCCGATCCGCGCGGCGCGTGAGGCCAAGAGCGGCAAGCAACTGGGCGATCCACGTAAGGCGGCTCAGGCACTGTTGCAGCTCATCGCCATGCCGGCGCCGCCCAGGCACCTGTTGCTGGGTAGCGATGCCTTGCAGCTGGTACGTGAACGTCTGGCCGGTGCCACGCGGGAGATCGAGCGCTGGGAAACCCTGACGCGTTCCACCGATGGCTGAAGAGGAGACCCCATGAGCCCGAGCGATCCCCTGACCCGGCGTCACGCGGAGTTGCTGCGGGCGTTGGCGCCGCAGGAAGGCTACAACCTCAGCGCCCTGGAGGACGTGCGCTTCCTGCGCTCGGATCGCCCGCTCAGCGGGGTTCCGGTGCTCTATGACCCCGGCATCGTCATCGTCTGCCAGGGCGGCAAGCGCGGCTATTTCGGCGAGCGCGTCTATCGCTACGATGCCCAGCACTACCTGGTGGTCTCGGTGCCCGTGCCCTTCACCATGGAGACCGATGCCAGCCCGGAGGAGCCCTTGCTGGCCATCTACCTGCGGCTGGATTTCCAGCTGGTCAGCGAGCTGGTCCTGCAACTGGATACCGAGCTGGGCCCGCCCAGCGAGCCGCCCCAGGGACTGTACGCCTCGCCCCTGGACGAGACGCTGCGCCTTTCAACGCTGCGCTTCCTGGAAGTCCTGAGCGTTCCCAGGGACGCCCGCTTGCTCGGGCCGGCGCTGCTGCGCGAGGTGTACTATCGCGTGCTGACGGGTGCCCAGGGTGGCTCGCTGCGCGCCGCCCTGGATCGCCAGGGACACTTCGGCCGTATCGCCCGGTCGTTGCGCACCCTGCACGCCCGCTATGCCGAACGACTCGACGTGGATGCCCTGGCGCGCGAGGCGCTGATGAGCCTGCCGAGCTTTCACCGCCACTTCCGCCAGGTGACTGGTACCTCGCCGATGCAGTACCTGAAATCGACCCGTCTGCACCAGGCGCGGCTGTTGATGCTGCGCGACGCCCTCCCGGCGGCGAACGCGGCCTTTGCCGTAGGCTACGAGAGCGCCTCCCAGTTCAGTCGCGAATTCAAGCGGCTGTTCGGCCGGACCCCGCTGGCGGAGATCGACTGGATGAAGGCCACCTATGCGCTGCCGGCACCCCCTGCCTCGGCCCGCTACGTCTCTTCGCACTGAGGCAGCCCGTCCGAAAGGCTAGGCGAGCCGGCTCCCATCGGAACCAAGCGGCAGCGGCCCCTGGTCTGAATTCAGACTGGGCAATCCTGCCCACCCAGTGG
>CAUQPA010000597.1:0-3094 GCA_963519325.1 uncultured Pseudomonas sp.
GCCAGGGGAAGTATGAGGGGCGCTGACGAAAGTCGTCTGACGGCGGTCTGAAGGGAAGCGGCAAGCGGAAGGGGTAGCTGAGACAGCCCTACGTCTTCCGGTCCGCTCGACTCCCGCAGAACCCGCCGGCGCAGGCGCTTTTCGTCAAAGCCTGAGCCACTATGGAGGCACCGTGAACGCATTGCAAGGTATCGAAGGGCAACTGGAATGGCAGTCACTGAGCGCTCGCGCTCTGGCGCCCGGGGAAATCCGCATCAAGGTGGCGGCCGCCGGTCTCAACCGCGCCGACCTGCTGCAATTGGCGGGCAACTATCCGCCGCCGCCCGGCGCGCCGGCCACCCTAGGTCTGGAATGCGCCGGGGTGGTCAGCGAGACCACCGCCGAGTCGCGCTGGCAGGTCGGTGACCGGGTCTGCGCCCTGTTGGCGGGTGGCGGCATGGCCAGCGAGGTGGTGGTGGATGGTCGTCAAGCCGCATCCGTGCCGGAGGGCCTGTCGCTGATCGAGGCGGCGGCGCTGCCCGAGGTCTGGGCGACCGCCTGGAGCAATCTGTTCGACCTGGCCGCCCTGCAGCCCGGCGAGAAGGTGCTGCTGCACGCCGGCGCCAGTGGCGTCGGCTCGGCCGCCATCCAGCTGTGCAAGGCCTTCGGCAATCCCTGCTGGGTCAGCGTCGGCTCCCAGGAGCGCCTGGCCCACTGCGAGCGACTCGGCGCCGAAGGCGGGGTGCTGCGCAAGACCGATCTGGAAGGGCTGCGTGACTTCGCGCCATTCAACGTCATCCTCGATCCGGTCGGTGCCGGCTATGCGCCGCTTAACCTGGACCTGCTGGGGCAAGATGGCCGCTGGGTGCTGATCGGCCTCATGGGCGGTCGCGAAGCGGAACTGGATTTCGCCAAAGTCCTTGGCAAGCGGATCCGCATCATAGGTTCGACCCTGCGCAACAGATCCGTCGAATTCAAGGCCAAGACCCTGAGGTCGCTGGAAGCCAAGGTCTGGCCGCTGTTCGCCGAGGGCAAGCTGGCGGTCAACCTGGAGCGCCGCTTCTCCGCCCAGAACGCCGAGGCCGCCTTCGCCGCGTTGGAAAGCAATGAGGTGAACGGCAAGGTGGTGCTGGTGTTGGACGAAGGGCTGGCGTAGTGCCGCTCTAGGTGGGCCGTAGGTTGGGTTGAGCGCAGCGAAGCCCAACGGGCCTTGCGCGGAGCTGGCCATGTTGGGCTTCGACGATGGAGCCGTCTCAACCCAACCTACGAAAACATCGGCAACCCGTGGAAGTGGTCGTAGGTTGGGTTGAGCGCAGCGAGCCCAACGGGATTTGCACGGAGCCGGTCATGTTGGGCTTCGACGATGGAGCCGGCTCAACCCAACTTACGAAAACATCGGTAACCCGTGGAAGCGATCGTAGGTTGGGTTGAGCGCAGCGAAGCTCAACGGGTCTTGCGCGGAGCTGGCCATGTTGGGCTTTGACGATGGAGCCGTCTCAACCCAACCTACGAAACATCGGCAACCCGTGGAAGCGATCGTAGGTTGGGTTGAGCGCAGCGAAGCCCAACGGGCCTTGCGCGGAGCTGGCCATGTTGGGCTTCGACGATGGAGCCGTCTCAACCCAACCTACGGAAGCTTTGGCAACCCTTAGGCGCGGCGCTATCCGGGTTACCGCCAGCTGAGGATCGGCCAGCCGGCCTGTGCCGCGCGCTCACGCAATACCGGATCCGGGTTGACCACGTGCGGCTTGCCCACCGATTCGAGCAGCGGCAGGTCGTTACGCGAGTCGGAGTAGAAACTGGCGGTGGCCAGCAGGCTGCGGTCACCGTTGAGCAGCTCCAGCAGGCGGGTCAGCTTGCCTTCGCGATAGGTCATGACGCCCTCCACCTGACCGCTGTAGACGCCATGGCTGACCTGCAGGTCGATGGCCAGTACCTCTTCCACGCCCAGCCGCTCGGCGATGGGCTCCACCAGGTGCACCCCGGAGGCCGTGACGATGATCACCCGGTCGCCGGCCGCGCGGTGGGCGGCGATGCACTTCATGGCGTCGCTGAAGATCAGGGGTTCGATGACGTCCTCGACCCAGGGGCCGACCTCGAAGTCCACTTCCTCGGGGGTGCGACCCACCAGGGGTTCGAGGTGGAAGGCCATGTAGTCTTCCATGGCCAGCTCACCCTGGGCATAGGCCGCCATGAGCTCGCCGTCGCGGCGCACGAAGGACTCGCGGTCGACCCAGCCGAGCACGCCCAGCTGTTGGCTCCAGAGGCTGGAACAGTCACCGTCGATGAGGGTTTCGTCGAGATCGAAAATCGCCAGGGTCATGCCACTTCTCTCAGGCTGTCGGAATCGACGGCCAGGGTGACGCCTGTGCCGTTCGGCTGCAAGGCCGACGGGCCGTGGTTGAGAACGTCGACATTGAGTTCGCAGGCCTCGGTGGCGATGCGGTAGCGAATGACATTGCCCAGCAGGCTGTGGCCGACGATACGGCCGGCGATGCCGCCAGGGACGCCGAGGCGGATGGCCTCGGGGCGAATCGCCACCTGCCGCTGGAAGGCGTGGCCGAACAGGCGACTGGCCTGGTCGGCGCTGAGCAGGTTGTAGTTGCCGATGAAGCCGGCGGCGAAGGCGTCCACCGGGGCGGTGTAGAGGGTCTCGGCATCGCCGCTCTGGACGATCCGGCCTTCGCGCATCAGCACGATGCGGTCGGACAGGGTGAGAGCCTCTTCCTGGTCGTGGGTGACGAACACCGTGGTCAGGCCCAGCTCCTGCTGGATGGCGCGGATCTGTTCGCGCAGGTGGCGCCGGATACGGGCATCCAGCGCCGAGAGGGGTTCGTCCAGCAGCAGCAGCCGCGGCCGCACGATCAGCGAGCGGGCCAGGGCCACCCGTTGGCACTGCCCACCGGACAGCTGGTGCGGATAGCGTTCGGCGAAGCCTGTCAGTTCCACCAGGGTCAGCGCCTCGGTCACCCGCTGGCGCACCTCGTCCCGCGCCAGGCGCTGCATGCGCAGGCCGAAGGCGACGTTCTGTTCCACCGTCATGTTGGGAAACAGCGCATAGCTCTGGAACACCATGGCGATGCCGCGGCGCTGGGGAGACAGGGCAGTGATGTCC
>CAUQPA010000598.1:0-3086 GCA_963519325.1 uncultured Pseudomonas sp.
GCGGACGGCTGACCCGCGGAAGACTGACCGCCACCGAACAGGCTGGAGAGGAAGCCACCACTGCTCGGGCGGTTCTGCTGCAGCTGGGCCATCTGGCTTTCCAGCTCCTTGACGCGCTGGTCCAGCCGCTTGATGGCAGCCTCCTGGATCAGCATCGCCTGGGCCATGTAATAGGGTGCCGCGGGCTGCTCGCGCAGGCGCTGCTGGATCAATGCCTCGGCTTCCCGGTCACGGGGCGCGGTCTGCGACTCCGTGGTCTTGAGACGGTCGAACAGACCCTCGATCAGCTGGCTTTCTTCGCGTTGCATGATGACCCTCCCGCAGACGGTCTACTGACGGCGTTCCCTCGGGAACGGCCTGGATGTCGAAAGGCGCAAGATTGCGCGCTGCTAAGCCAGATAATGGCGAAACCTCGGCTTTTCAAGACGGACGAGCGCTACGTTCAGCCTGGATTCAGCCAGCCGCGCTGCCGCGGCGAACGACCCTGTCCATCTGAAGGGACGCTACAGCGGGGAGTTCCGGGCTGGCCGCCGCGACTGGACAACCGGCCGGCGCTGCGGGAATCTGACTTCCCCCCCTCCTCCGAGGCCCGCCCATGGCGCCAGCGCTCATCCTCATCGACCAGCAACAGGGCATCCGGGCGCCGCACCTGGGTCCCCGCAACCATCCCGACGCCGAGTTGCGCATGGCCGAATTGTTGGCCGCCTGGCGCCAGGCCCGGGCACCGCTGGTGCACGTCCGCCATCTCTCGCGCGATCCGCACTCGGTGTTCTGGCCGGGCCAGCCCGGGGTGCACTTCCAGCCAGACCTCGCCCCGCTGCCCGGCGAGACGGTGTTCGACAAGCAGGTACCGGATGCCTTCACCCACAGCGGTCTGGAGCGCTGGCTGCTGCAGCGCGGCATCGAGGAGGTGCTGATCTGCGGCGTGGCCAGCGAGAATTCCGTGGAAGCCACGGCGCGCAGCGCCGGCAACCTCGGCTTTCGCACCTGGGTGGCCGAGGACGCCTGCTATACCTTCGCCAAGACTGACTTCGCCGGGCGCCCGCGCAGTGCCGAGGAGGTCCATGCGATGGCCATGGCCAACCTGCAGGGTGAATACGCGATCGTCAGCTCCAGCGCGGCCTTGCGCGAACGCCTGCGAGCGGGCGGGTCGGCCTGCTAGACTGGCCGCTTGCCCGTCTGGAATAGCTGCATGACCCCCGTCGATATCCTGCGCGACTCGCTCTCGTTCTTCGTCCGCAACCTGCGTCCTCTGGCCGTCCTCACCCTGCCCTGGCTGCTGCTCGAAGCCCTGCTGCGCTATCAGGTGCTGGAACGCTTCGGTGTGAACGGCGGACTCTGGGACATGCTGGTCAGCCTGCTCTGCTATCCGCTCTACACCGCCGGGCTGCTGATCTTCCTCGAGGCGCGCACCCAGGGCACCACCCCGCGACTGAGCGGAGCCTGGGGCGCCGCGCTGCTGCTCTGGCCACGCTTCGCCCTGCTCGCGGCGATCACCTCGGGGCTGGTGATGCTGGGCTTCTCGCTGCTGATCGTCCCGGGTTTTCTGATCATGGCCAAGCTGGCCTTCGCCGAGAACCTGCTGGTCCTGGAAGGCCGGGCGCCACTGGATGCCCTGCGCGGCAGTCTGCGCCTGACCCGCGGGCATTTCTTCACCCTGCTGGCCTGCATCCTGGCCACGGTCCTGCCGGCCTGGCTGCTCGATGGCTGGATCACCCGGCAATTCGCCGATGCCGCGGCCCTGGAGATCGCCCTGCAGACCCTCTCGGGCTTCCTGCAGCTGATCCCCAGCATCGCCGTCTATCGCATCTACATGCTGGTCAGGCAGAGCTCCTGACCAGGCGCCTCACCACATCAGGTCGTCCGGTACCTGGTAGGCCGCGTAGGGATCGTCCGG
This sequence comes from uncultured Pseudomonas sp., assembly GCA_963519325.1. Taxonomy (GTDB): domain Bacteria; phylum Pseudomonadota; class Gammaproteobacteria; order Pseudomonadales; family Pseudomonadaceae; genus Chryseomonas. The sequence goes on from CAUQPA010000598.1 coordinate 1,898, forward strand.
ATCCGGCTCGCCGCTCTGCACGTTGAGCAGCACCACCCGCTTCGGGTCGCGCTCCTGGATGCGTTCGGCGGTGGCGCGCGGCACCACCTCGTAGCGGCCTTCGTAGCGCACGATGGCCAGGCTGCCCTTGCTGAGCTTGTCTCTCATCATGACGTTGACGGAGAGACGCTTGACCTTCTTGTCGTCGACGAAGTTGTAGTAATCCTCGGTGCTCAGCTTAGGCAGGCGGCTGGTCTCGATCAGCTGCTTGATCTGCGCCTGCTCGGCCTTGCGCTTCTTCTTCTCTTCCTGGGCCCGATTGAGTTCCTGGTCCTTGGCCAGTTTGTCCGCCTGGGCCTGCTGGACGGCCAGCTCCTGGGAGCGATCCTTTTCCGCCTGCCCGCGATGCTCCATGCGGTTCTGCTTCTGCTTCTGCTTGACGGCCTGCTTGGCCTGCTTTTCGTTGACCAATCCGGCTTTCAGCAGCTGGTCGCGTAGGGACATGCTCATCGATACGACTCGTCTAGATCATCCAAGAGGGCGCAGCTCGGGAGCGGCCGCGCGCCAGGGTGTCCATCCTGCGCAGCCGACGAACCGAGTGCAAGCCTTTCGCGGGGGTGAAATAATGCGACCATTACCTATCCCGCCCCTGGTTAGGGCGCTGCCGATCAAAATTCGCCCATGATTACTCTCGCGATCGTCCTGCTCTTCGTCGCCAGCGTGCTCTTCGTCCACCTTCGCGGACAAGCGCGCCTGCCCTTCCTGCGCCAGTTGGTCAACCACTCGGCGGTCTTCGCCCCCTACAACGCCCTGATGTACCTGTTCTCCAGCGTACCGTCCAAGCCCTACCTGGATCGCAGCCGCTTTCCGGAGCTGGACGTGCTCAAGGACAACTGGCAGGAAATTCGCGTCGAGGCCCTGCGGCTGTTCGACGAGGGCTATATCCGCGCCGCGGAAAAGGACAACGACGCCGGCTTCGGCTCCTTCTTCAAGAAGGGCTGGAAGCGCTTCTACCTGACCTGGTACGGCGAGCCGCTGCCCTCCGCCCAGACCCTCTGCCCGCGTACGGTGGAACTGGTGCGGCAGATCCCCAACGTCAAGGGCGCCATGTTCGCCCTGCTGCCGGGCGGCAGCCACCTGAATCCCCATCGCGAGCCCTTCGGCGGCTCGCTGCGCTACCACTTGGGTCTGGCCACGCCCAACTCGGATG
>CAUQPA010000599.1:0-3081 GCA_963519325.1 uncultured Pseudomonas sp.
GCGTCGAGATGGGCGCGGCCTCCCAGACCGGTACCCCCTACGGCTCGCTGCGTAACCGCTTCCTCTCGCCGCTGGGCATTCCCTGCCAGGCGCCGCCCTACGGCACCATGACCGCCATCGACCTCAAGACCCGCAAGGTCGCCTGGCAGGTACCGGTGGGTACCGTGCAGGACACCGGGCCGCTGGGCATCAAGCTGCACCTGCCGATTCCCATCGGCATGCCCACCCTGGGCGGCTCCCTGGCGACCCAGGCCGGCCTGCTGTTCTTCGCCGGTACCCAGGACTACTACCTGCGCGCCTACGACAGCGGCACCGGGCGCGAGATCTGGCGCGCACGCTTGCCAGTGGGCAGCCAGGGCACGCCCATCACCTACGTCTCGCCCAAGACCGGCAAGCAGTACGTGGTCATCAGCGCCGGTGGCGCCCGCCAGTCGCCGGATCGCGGCGACTACGTGATCGCCTACGCCCTGCCCGACAAGCGCTGATCCCGGTGTCTTGACCTCCCGAAGCCCGCCGGAGCGATCCGGCGGGCTTCGTCGTTTTCGGCCCGGGCCGGGCACCGCCTGGCCACAATGTGCCGTGGCGCGATTACCCCCGGTGGCAGCGAACGGCTATAATTCGCCGTTTTTGAGGCGAGGCGGGCCTGCAGCGGCCTCGCGAAACCCCGGCGAACCCCTGGTTACGCCCTGTACAGAGGCTTTACCTGTGTCCCTGACCGTCCTTGGCCTGTCCGGCGCCCTCAGCCACGATCCCTCCGCCGCGCTCTACATCGACGGCAAGCTGATCGCCGCGGTTGAAGAAGAACGCTTCGTGCGCGACAAGCATGCCAAGAACCGCATGCCCTACGAGTCGGCCAAGTTCTGCCTGGAGCAAGCCGGGATCACCCCCGCCGACGTCGACGTGGTGGCCATTCCCTATGCGCCCATCAGTCTGTTCGGCGAGGCCCGCTGGCACTACGCCAAGCGCTACGCCTACGCCCCTGATCGCGCGCTGGATGCCATTCTGTTCGGCAATCGCCGCTACCACCGCTACCAGAAGCGTATCGAGTGGTGCCTGGTGCAGCTGGGTTTCGACCTGAAGAAGGTCAAGCTGGAAGCCGTCGAGCACCACCTGGCCCACGCCTCCAGCGCCTATCACTGCTCGGGTTTCAGCGAAAAGACCGCCATCCTCGGCATCGACGGCAAGGGCGAGTACGCCACCACCTTCTTCGGCTATGGCGAGAACGGCAAGATTCACAAGATCAAGGAGTTCTACGATCCGGACTCCCTGGGCGGTCTCTATGGCGCCCTCACCGAATTCCTCGGCTTCGAGATGCTCGACGGCGAATTCAAGGTCATGGGCATGGCGCCGTATGGCGATGCCAGCAAGTACGATTTCTCGCGCCTGGCGAAATTCGAGAACGGCGAGCTGATCATCAATACCGACTACGCCAACGTCATCGGCTTCCGCCGCTACAAGGAGAAGGGCAAGGGCTACTACTTCTCGCCCAAGTTGATCGAGTGGCTGGGACCCAAGCGTGAAGGCGATATCGCCGACGATCCCTACATCCACTACGCCGCCAGTATGCAGGCCCTGTTCGAGAAGCTGGCGCTGGAGATGATGGACTACTACCTGGGCGACATCATCAAGCAGACCGGCAAGCTCGCCTTCGCCGGTGGTTGCGCGCTCAACGTCAAGCTCAACCAGAAGATCATCGCCCGTCCCGAGGTCAAGGAGCTGTTCGTCCAGCCCGCCTCGGGCGACGCCGGTACCGCCGTGGGTGCGGCGGCCTACGTCTCCCATGCCCGCGGCGTGCCGGTGGAGAAGATGGAGCACGTCTACCTCGGCCCAGGCTACAGCAACGAGGACGTCATCGCCGCCTGCGCCCGGCATCCCAATGCGCCTAAGTGGCAGCAAATCGACAACATGCCCCAGCGCATCGCCGAGATCATGGTGGCCGGCAATCCGGTGGCCTGGTTCCAGGGCCGCCTGGAATTCGGTCCGCGCGCCCTCGGCGGTCGCTCCATCATCGGCTGCCCCAGCGTGCCGGGCGTCGCCGACCGCATCAATGCCCAGATCAAGTTCCGCGAGCGCTGGCGGCCGTTCTGCCCGTCCATGCTCGACACCGTGGCGCCGCAGATGCTCAAGGTCGACCATCCCTCGCCCTTCATGACCTTTACCTTCGAGGTCAACGAAGAGTGGAAGAGCCGGGTACCCGAGGTGGTCCACGAAGACGGCACCTCCCGCGCCCAGGTACTGGAGCGCCGGCACAATCCGCGCTGGTACGACCTCATGCTCGAGCTGGAAAAGCTCACCGGCAACGGCGTCTCCCTCAACACCTCGCTCAACCGCCGCGGTGAACCCATGGTCTGCTCGCCCACCGACGCCCTGAACATGTTCTTCGGCTCGGACCTACAGTACCTGATCATGGAAGACATCCTGGTGGTCAAGGAGGGCGCCGGCCTATGACGCGTTCCGCCGAACCGCGGGTGCTGCAGTTCTGTCACGGCTATGACGGTCCCTTCCTCGACTGCGCCCGCCAGACCGCCAGTCTCTTCGCGGACAGCGGCTATCGCGTCACCACGGTGTTCCTCACCGGCACCGCCGATGCCGAGGTGGCCGCCGGGTGCGGCAGCGACGAGGTGCTGTTCCTGGAGTATTCCTCCAGGGACGTGCGCGGCCTCAAGCTCGGCGCCATCCAGGCGCTGCGCGAGATCGTCCGCTCGCGCGGCATCCGCTTCGTCATCGCCCACCGCTTCAAGCCGATCTGGATCGCCTGCCTGGCCACCAACCTGCCGGTGATCGGCGTCCACCATGCCTTCGGCGACTACGATCGCCTCGGTCGGCGGCTGTTCGCCAAGCTGATGAGCAAGCGCCTGACCCTGCTGGCGGTTTCCGACGCGGTGCGCGACGAGATCCGCCAGCGCCTCAAGGACTGGCCGGCCGAGCGCATCGAGACCCTCTACAACCGTCTGGACGTCGAGGCGGTGGAGCGCGAATTGCTGCCGGCCGAACAGGCTCGCGCCGAGCTCAAGCTGCCCCAGGACGCCTGGATCGTCGGCAACGTCGGCCGCCTGCACCCGGACAAGGACCAGGCTACCC
>CAUQPA010000600.1:0-3081 GCA_963519325.1 uncultured Pseudomonas sp.
GGTAGCTCGTCGGGCTCATAACCCGAAGGTCGTTGGTTCAAATCCAGCTCCCGCAACCAAATTCGAAAAAACCACTCTCTTGAGTGGTTTTTTTTTGCTTGGAATTTGGCCCTGGGCTGGTCCCAAGCGGTGCGAACTCTGTAGCTATAACGGCTACAAAGATTGGTATAGAGCTTTTTTATCTGTACAAGGCTTGGCAAACCGCGCGCGACCAGTAATCTGACGCGCGTTTCCTGTTCAGAGGAGTTTGCATGACTGCACCTGATCCAGCCAAAGAGGTCTCCTCGAAGCCGGTGTCCCCCGCGGAGCATCCCGTCCCCCCCCCTCCAGCGCTGCCCTGGCGCCTGCTGGAGCGGCTGACGGCCTATCGGCAACCCATCGAGCTGGGCGTGACCCTGGTGCTGTTCGCTGCCGCCCTAGTGGTCTGCTGGCACCTGCTGAGCAGCATCGACGGTGAAGCCCTCCACGATGCCCTGCACGACATCCCGCATTCCTCCCTGATCGGCGCGCTCTTGGCAGCCGCGGCTGGCTTCGCCATCCTGCTGGGCTACGAGTGGTCGGCGATGCGCTTCGCCGACGTCAAGCTGCCGACACGGGCCTGGACGCTCGGCGGCTTCACCGCCTTCGCCATCGGCAACGCGGTGGGCCTGTCCATGCTGTCCGGTGGCTCGGTTCGTTATCGCCTCTATGCGCGCCAGGGCCTCAGCGCGCTGGAAGTGGCGCAGATGACGGTGTTCTCCAGCCTGGCCCTGGGCACCGCCCTGCCACCGCTGGCCGCCATCGCCGCCCTGACCAACCTGCCCGCCTCCACCCAGGCGCTGCGGGTGCCGGAGGCGGTGATCGTCACTGTGGCCGGGCTGATCCTGGCTGGCTACGCGGTGGGCATCCTGATGCTGCGCCGCTGGCGCGCGCCCGAGCAGCCCTGTGCCCATGCCCTGCATTTCCGCCTTGGCAAGCGCGTCCTGCGTCTACCGACCCTGCGCCTGTCGGCCCTGCAGCTGGCCATCACCATCCTCGACGTCATCGCCGCCTCGATGGTGCTCTACCTGCTGCTGCCGACCGCCCCGCCGTTCGGCGCCTTCCTGCTCGTCTACCTGCTGGCCCTGGCCGCCGGTGTGCTCAGCCATGTGCCCGGTGGCGTAGGCGTCTTCGAAGCGGTACTGCTGGCGGCCTTCGCCAACGAACTGGGCGCGGCCCAGTTGGCGGCGGCGCTGGTGGTGTACCGGTTGTTCTATGTGCTGCTGCCCTTCGTCATCGCCTGCCTGGTGCTGCTGTTCAGCGAGGGCCGGCGCCTGCTGTCGAACAGCCCGGCGGTGCGCGTCGCTTCGGGCCTGGCGGCACCCATCCTGGCCATCCTGGTTTTTTTTTCTGGGGTGGTGCTGCTTTTTTCTGGGGTCACCCCTGAAATAGACACCCGCCTGGAGGGCATGGATTTCCTGCTGCCCCAGCGGCTGATCGATGCCTCCCACCTGGGCGCGAGCCTGATCGGCGTCGTCTGTCTATTGCTGGCGCAGGGATTGCGTCGGCGCCTGTCCGCGGCTTGGGCGGTGACCTTGGTCTTGCTGTTGCTGGGCTCCCTGCTGTCCCTGTTGAAAGGTTTCGACTGGGAGGAAGCCTCCATCCTGGCCATGACGGCGGCCTTGCTCGCCACCTTCCGCAAGTCCTTCTACCGCCGCAGCCGGCTGATGGAGCAACCCTTCTCGCCGCTGTACGTGACCGCCAGCATCTGTGTGGTCGCGGCGTCGGTCTGGCTGCTGCTGTTCGCCTACCAGGACGTACCCTACGAGACCCGCCTCTGGTGGCAGTTCGCCTTGGACGCCGATGCTCCCCGCGGCCTGCGGGCCGCCCTCGGCAGCTCGGTGCTGCTGTTGATCATCGCCCTGGGCTGGCTGCTGCGAGCGGCGCCGCCCGCCATCGAGGCGCCCGATGCGGCGGAGCTCGAACGCGCCTTCGCCATCGTGCGCAAATCCAGCCAGCCGGATGGCGGCCTGGTGATGACCGGCGACAAGGCGCTGCTCTTCCACGAAAGCGACGCTGCCTTCCTGATGTACGGGCGGCGGGGTCGCAGCCTGATCGCCCTGTTCGACCCCATCGGGCGGGCACAGCCGCGCGCCGAGCTGATCTGGAAATTCCGCGACCTCTGCGACCTGCACCATGCGCGCCCGGTGTTCTACCAGGTCCGTGCCGAGAACCTGCCGTTCTACATGGACATCGGCCTCACCGCGCTCAAGCTCGGTGAAGAGGCCCGTGTCGACCTCCACGCCTTCGACCTGGACAGCAAGGGCAAGAAGGACCTGCGCTACACCTGGAACCGCGGCCAGCGCGACGGCCTGGCCATCGAGTTCCATGCGCCCGGCGAAGCGCCCCTGGACGAGCTGCGGGCCATCTCCGACGTCTGGCTGGAGAGCAAGCAGGTGCGCGAGAAAGGCTTTTCCCTGGGCCGCTTCGACGAGGCCTACCTCAGCCACTTCCGTATCGCCGTGGTGCGTTTCCAGGGCAAGGCGGTGGCCTTCGCCAACCTGCTGGAAACCGAGCGGCCGGACCTGGCCAGCATCGATCTGATGCGGGTCACCGCCGATGCGCCGAAGCAGACCATGGAATTCCTCATGCTCGGCCTGATCCTGCACTTCAAGGCCGCCGGCTTCGCGCGCTTTTCCCTGGGCATGGTGCCCCTGGCGGGCCTGCATCCCCGCCGTGGCGCGCCCATCACCCAGCGCCTGGGCGCCATGGTGTTCAGGCGGGGGGAACAGTTCTATAACTTCCAGGGGTTGCGTCGCTTCAAGGACAAGTTCGATCCGGAGTGGGAGCCGCGCTACATGGCCGTGCCCGCCGGCCTGGACCCCCTGGTCGCCTTCGCCGATACCGCCGCCCTAATCGCCGGGGGTTATACCGGCCTGGTCAAACGTTGAGACTTCTATGCTGAAACGTGCACTCGCGGTACTGCTCGTCATCCTGCTGATCGCCGGGGGCCTGGGTTGGTGGTGGCTCCATCGTTGGCCAGCGGCGCCCCAGGTCAGGGTACAGGCCCAGCCGGACGGTCGCCTGCTGACCATGGCCGCGCCCAAGGGCGAGCCACACGCT
>CAUQPA010000601.1:0-3079 GCA_963519325.1 uncultured Pseudomonas sp.
CACGCCCAGCACCGGCAGGTGGGTCTTGGCGGCGCACATGCCCGGCAGGTGGGCGGCGCCACCGGCGCCGGCGATGATCACCTCGATCCCGCGACCGGCGGCCTCTTCGGCGTACTGGAACAGCAGATCCGGGGTGCGGTGGGCGGAGACCACCTTCACTTCGTGGGGAATGCCCAGCTTGTCCAGCATGTCGGCGGTGTGGCTCAGGGTGGACCAATCGGACTTGGAGCCCATGATCACGCCTACGAGTGCGCTCATCGTCGTGCCTCTGAAATGAAGAAGCCACGCGGCGGACGTGGCTTGGGAAATGAGCGGCCTAGTATAGACGAAAGCGTTGCGTACAGTGCCCTTGTACCGGGTATCTCCCGTCGCCTGGAAGACCGAGAGTGACGTCTATGGGATGGACGGTGGTCCGGGGCGAAAAACGCAGGCCGGCTGTCTGGGTGGCTGAGGTGGGATTGGGATGAAGAGCGCCCTCACCCCAGCCCTCTCCCGCAGGCAGGAGAGGGGGTGGATTGGCGTGGAATGAGGGCGTTCACGTCTATCACGGCCATGGCGGTTTGCCGCTACCACCGCTCCTACAGGCCACCGTAGGTTGGGTTGAGCGCAGCGAAGCCCAACGGCGTCTTGGCACCCGGGCAACGTTGGGCTTCGACGATGCAGCCGTCTCAACCCAACCTACGGTCTCTCGCGGCCGCATCGGCGGACCGCCATGGCCGCGAGCAGTGCTCGCCTCAGATCCCCACGTCCGGCAATGTCGGACGGGTTTCCAGGGCCTTGGCCATGAGGCGTTCGACGAAGGTGCGGTCCGCCTCCGGCAGGGCCAGGCGCGGCGGACGGGTCAGGGCGCTGCCGCGGCCGGCGAGTTCTTCGCAGAGCTTGATGCACTGCACCAGGTCCGGGCGGGCGTCCAGGTGCAGCAACGGCATGAACCATTCGTAGAGCGGCATGGCTTCGGCGAAGCGGCCGGCCTTGGCCAGGCGGAAGATGGTTTCGCCTTCGGTGGGGAAGATGTTGGACATGCCCGAGACCCAACCCTCGGCGCCCACGGCGATGCTCTCCAGCACCACGTCGTCGAGACCGGCGAAGAGCACGAAGCGGTCGCCCACCTCGTTGCGTACGTCGATGAAGCGGCGGGTATCGCCGGAGGAATCCTTGAAGCAGACGATGTTGTCGACGTCGGCCAGGGAGATGAGGATGTCCGGGGTGACGTCGTTCTTATAGATCGGCGGGTTGTTGTAGACCATCAGCGGCAGGTCGAGGGCGCTGGCCACGCTGCGGAAGTGGGCGGCGGTCTCGTGAGGCTTGGCCGAGTAGACCAGGGCCGGCATGAGCATGATGCCGTCGGCACCGGCGCGACCCACCGCCTGAGCGGTACGGGTGGCATTGAGGCTGGTGAATTCGGCTACGCCGCAGATCACCGGTACGCGACCGCCGGCGGCGTCCTTGGCCACTTCCACCAGGGAGATCTTCTCTTCCAGGGTCAGGGAGGTGTTCTCGCCCACGGTGCCGCACATCACCAGGCCGGAGACGCCATCGCGCACCAGGTTGCTGATCACGCCGTGGGTCTTCTCCAGGTTGACCGAGAAGTCGTCGTTGAATTGGGTGGTGACGGCGGGAAAGACGCCGCTCCAGTTGACGCGGGGAGTGCTCATGCGGGGGTTTCCTCCAGACGGGAACGGGGCTTGAGAGAGTCGCGGTATTGCCGGGGCGACAGGCCGGTGAGACGGCGGAACTGGCGGCTGAAGGCGCTGTGGTCGGTGTAGCCACAGGCCAGGGCCACCTCGGTAACGGGCAGGTCGCGGGCCAGCAGGCGCGAGGCGGCGTCGAGCCGGGCCTTGTGCAGCAGCTGCTGGGGCGTGAGGCGCAGGATGCGTTTGCACTGGCGTTCCAGCTGGGAGACCGACAGGCCCACCCGCTGGCTCAATTCACCCACCGAGAGCGGCTGGGCATAGTGCTCGCGCAGGTAGCGATCGACCTCGGCCACCTTGGCGTGGGCCGGATGATCGGCGGCGGGCGCCTGCAGATCGTGGGAGATACCCGCCATGCCCATCAGCCGACCCTGGGCGTCGTGCAGCGGCAGCTTGCGGGTCAGGCACCAGCCGGGGGTGCGACCAGCGTAGAGGTGCAGTTCCAGCTGGTCGTCCAGCGCCAGGCCCTCGCGCAGCACGCGGCGATCCTGTTCGGCGTAGGCGCCGCCCAGGGGCGCGGGAAAGACTTCCTCGGCGGTCCTGCCGAGCAACTCGCCGACGGCGTCGAAGCCGCAGCGCTGGGCCAGGGTCAGGTTGACCAGCACATAGCGCGCCTCCAGGTCCTTGACGAAGAACACCACGCCGGGGATGGCGTCGAGCAGCGGCGCCACCAGGCTCAGGCTGGCGAGCAGCGCAGGCAGGTCGGCGGGGCGGGCGCGGCTCAGGGCGTCCAGGTGGGCGGCGGCGTTCATGCGTCGTCCTCGGTCAGGGTCAGGAGGCTGTCGATACGGGTGGGTTGCAGCGGAAAGCGCGGGACCGGCGGCGTCCAGCCGAGCAAGACGCGGGTGGCCTGGCCGCAGATGCGGCCCTGGCAGGCGCCCATGCCACAGCGACTGCGCAGCTTGGCCTGGGTCCAGTCGGCATGGCCGACCAGGGCGCCGAGGGCGACGTCCTCGCAACGGCAGACCAGGGTGTCCGGCTGGGGCAGGCGGGCGATGGCCGGATTCAGGGCGAAGGTGCGAGCCAGTTGGGCGGCGAAGCGGCGCCAGGCGCGGGCTTCGGACTGCGCGGCGCGGGCGGCATCGAGCTGGTCGCTGGCGACCAGGCCGGCGATGCGGCCGGTGGCCTGGGCCAGTTCGTTGCCGCCGATGCCGGTGCATTCGCCGGCGGCCAGGATGTGCGGTTGAACGGTGCGCTGCAGGTCATCCACGGCCACGGCGCCGTCCAGGGTGGTGCAGCCCAGGCTCTGGGCCAGTTCGATGTTGGGCACCAGGCCGTAGCCACAGGCCAGGCGGTCGCAGGCTATCTCCCAGCGTCGTTCGCCCTGGCGCAGGCGCACGGCTTCGAGGCGGTCGGTGCCCAGGGCGGCTTCGACCCAGGTACCGGGG
>CAUQPA010000602.1:0-3077 GCA_963519325.1 uncultured Pseudomonas sp.
CGTCAACGCCATCGACGCGACGTCCGATGCCACCTCGGCCATCACCGGATCCTTCAAGAACGACAAGCTGGTGCTCGAAGCCCGCGACGACGCCGCCAGTTTCGTCGGCAGCGCCGGCGATATCCGCGGGGTGCGCCTCGAGGCTGCCCTGGACCACCTGCGCAGCCAGGCGCCGGAACTGCGCCAGGCGAGCGATGCGCAGCTGGCGCAGGCCATCGTCGCGCTCTAGATCGGCCTGCCGTGAAACACCCCGCGCGCCGTGCCTGCTAGCCCGGAGCGGGGGGCTGCGTTAGCCTTGGCGACCAACTGCCACCGGAGGGTCGCCATCCATGTATTTCCGCCGTTCTGCCGGGTTGCTGCTCGGTCTCTGCCTCGCCACGCCGGTCCTGGCGTTCGATTCCACCACCGAGGGTCTGGTCAAGACCGTCTACAGCACCAGCCAGCTCACCACCGGCCCCTTCCAGAACAAGCTGGTCCTGGCGGCGCGCGACGATGCGGCGGCCTTCGTCGCCACCGATGGCGCCCTGCGTGGCGCGCAGCTGGAAGAAACCCTGAGGGCGCTGCGCGCGGCCGATCCCGGGCTGCACGCCTCCGATCGGGAACTCGCCCAGGCCATTCTGAGTCAGTAGTCCGTTTCAATTCCGTGACATCCCTGGAGTATCCATGCGCCGTTCCCTGCTTATCGCCGCTGCCCTGACCCTGGGCCTTTCGAGCCTGGCCCAGGCCCAGACCCTGGTGGCCACCAGCAACATCGTGGTGCGGGCGCTGCAACGCAGCATCGACTTCACGTCCGATACCACCACTTCCATCCGCGACGCCAAGATGATCCAGGCGGCCCGTGGCGACGCCGCCAGTTTCGTCGCCAGCAACGGCGACATCCGTGGCGTCCAGCTGGAAGAAGCCTTCCGCAGCCTGCGCGACCAGCTCCCGGCCGCCCGTCAGGCCAACGACCTGCAGCTGGCCCAGGCCATCCTCGCACTGTGAGCGGCCGCGCTGGCCGGCTGTGGTTATGGCTGGCCGGCCTCGCCGCCGGCCTGACCCTTGGCGGGGCTCAGGCCGCCCTGCAGCTCGAACTCGATACCCAGGGCCTGACGCCCGCCCAGATCCAGGCGACCCAGCAGCTGCTGGACGAAGCCCAGGCCCTGCTGCCGCCCAAATTCAAGGCGGCGCTGGACGAGCGCATCCCGGTGCACTGGAGCGACAAGCTGCTGGAAGAAGCCTACGGCGAGGCGGATCGGCGCGACCTGTTGCTCAACCGCAAGCTGCTGGCGAGCCTGGTGGACGGCAGCGACACCCGGATCCAGACCGGACGGCCCCATGGCACCCAGCACCGCGAGCTGCTGGCGACGGTGCTCCATGAACTGACCCATTTCTACGATCGCGAGCGCGTCTGGACCCCCGCACAGCGCCAGCTGATCCTCTCCTGTGGCGGCCTGGGCCTGACCTCCGACCAGTTGCCGCTGAAGTGCCAGGGCCAGGCGGGGCGCAGCTATACCCTGTCCGACGATCCGCGTCTGCTGGACCTGGCCGGCTGGCAGGTGAAGACCCGCAAGCACGGCAATCGCGAGTCGAAGAACCTGTTCATCGCCCGCAGCCCGGACCTCTACGAAGTCACCAACCCGAAGGAATTCGTGGCGGTGAACATGGAGTACTTCCTGCTCGATCCCAGCTATGCCTGTCGGCGACCAGCGCTGCAGCGCTACTTCGCCGAGCATTTCGGCTGGTCGCCCAAGCACGACGCCTGTCCCGGCCGTTACCCCTATCTCAACGCCGGCAACGACTTCGGCGAGGCGCCCCTGGGCTGGCTGGATCCGGAGCGGGTCTATGCGGTGGACTACCTGCTCGCCGAGGGCAACGAGAAGGTCATGAGCCGCTGGGGCCACAGCATGCTGCGCCTGGTGGTCTGCGCCCCCGGCCGGCCGCGTGGCCCGGATTGCCGACTGGACCTGCAATACCACCTGGTGCTGTCGTTCCGCGCCTTCGTCAACGACGTCCAGCTCTCCAGCTGGCGCGGCCTGACCGGCTCCTATCCATCGCGGCTGTTCGTGCTGCCGCTGGCCCAGGTGGTGGACGAGTACACCAAGGTGGAGCTGCGCGGCCTGCAGTCCGTCCCGCTCAAGCTGACCCGTCCGGAGATCGCCGACTTCCTGGAGCGCACCGCCCAGGTGCACTGGAGCTATGACGGCCAGTACTACTTCGTGACCAACAACTGCGCGGTGGAGACCTTCAAGCTCCTGCATGACGGAGTACCGCGCCTGGCCGCGGCCCAGCTCGACGTCATCACCCCCACCGGACTGATGGATGCCCTGAAGATCAAGGGCCTGGTGGACACCTCGGTACTCGACGATCCGCGTGAGGCCCTGCGCCTGGGCTATCGCTTCGACAGCTTCCGCGAGCGCTTCCAGGCGATGTTCAAGGTGGCCAAGGAGCGCCTGAACCTGCCCCAGGCCGACGTGGAGGCCTGGCTGGCGCTGACCCCGCAACAGCGCCGCGAGCAATTCCAGCGCGCCGACCTGCGCGCCAGCGCGGCCTTGCTGCTCCTGGAGCAGGCAGCCTATCGCCGGGCGTTGCAGCAGGCGCAGACCGAGCTCAAGGATCGCTACCTCGGCCAGGACGCGGTGGACAAGGCGCGCTTCGGCAAGGCCGGCGGCGCCCTGGAGCAGATCCTCAAGGACAGTGGCTACCTGAGCCGCCCGGCCGAGTTGCTCGGCACCCAGGGCTACGGCCTGCCACAGCCGGGCGAATGGGAGCAGCTGACCGCCGAGAGCCAGAAGCGCCAGGCCCACCTGCGCAGCCTCAGGGATACGCTCAACAACGAGGTCCGCCAGTTGCTCTCGCCCGAGGCCCGCGATGGCCTGGACCTGACCGAAGCCAACCTCGACCTGCTGGGCAAGCACCTGCGCGAGCTGAACAAGGCGAGTGGTGGGCTGGAGCTGAAGTAGGGCGGTTGGGGTGTTGTTGGGCTTCGCTGCGCTCAACCCAACCTACGGACCTGCGTAGCTTTGGGTTGAGACGGCTCCACCGTCGAAGCCCAACGGGGAGGGCGTGTTGGGCTTCGCTGCGCTCAACCCAACCTA
>CAUQPA010000603.1:0-3075 GCA_963519325.1 uncultured Pseudomonas sp.
GCTGCCGGTAACCCTCACCCTAGCCCTCTCCCAATGGGAGAGGGTGCGTTCAGGCAGCGCTTCGGTTAAGGCTTGCCCGTAGGTTGGCGCTGAGCGCAGCGAAGCCCAACGAGGGATGTTGCGGGGCTACCGGGAACCCTCACCCCGGCCCTCTCCCAGGGGGAGAGGGGGCGCTTAGGCAGGGCTTCGGGTGGCGGCTGACCCATAGGTTGGCGCTGAGCGCAGCGAAGCCCAACAAAACCGCTACCTCTTCAGCTCCAGCCTGACCAAGCCCGCTACCCCAATTCCCCATTGAGCTTGCGCAGCAGACGCAGCAACTCGGCGCGTTCGGCATCGTCCAGCGGGGCGCTGGCGGCGCGGTCGCTGGCGGCGGCGCGGGCCTTGAGTTCGCCTACCTGGGCGCGGCCCTGAGCGGTGAGGTGCAGGGTGTAGGCCCGGCGATCCTGGGTATCCCGTACGCGTTCGGCCAGGCCTTGGCGTTCCAGCTTGTTCAGCAGCAGCACCAGTTGCGGCGGCTCGATGGCCAGGCGGCGCGCTAGGTCAGCCTGCATCAGACCCGGCTCCTGTTCGAGGATCACCAGGGCGGTGAACTGGGCGGGGCGCAGGTCGTATTCGGCCAGGCTGTCCACCAGGTGCTGGAACATCTTCATCTGGGCGCGGCGCAGGGCATAGCCTACGGCGGTATCGAGCCAGGGAGTGGCAGCAGGGTCCAGGGGCGCGGCGTCGTTGGGCGAACTCATCGGCGGGAAGGGCTTCCGTCGGATAGGGCGGGAGTAGGGCGGTGAGCGCTCATTCTAGTCCAGATCCCGCTGCGCGCGCTGATGGCGATAGGCGAATTGGGCGCGACTCAGGCCCAGCAACCGCGCCGCCGCGGCGACATTGCCGCGGCTGAGCGTGAGGGCCTCGTCCAGCAGCTCGGCTTCGAAGGCGCCCAGCTGCAGCGGGCACTCGGCGGCCACGCCCAGGCGCTCCAGCCAGCCGGTCGCCTCCGGCGCCGGTTCCAGCAGGTCGGGCGGCAGCGGCTCGCCGCGAAACAGGTGCGGCAGGTCGATGAGCTCGCCCGGGTCGCTGGCGATCACCCCGCGCTCCACCAGATTCTGCAATTCCCGCACGTTGCCGGGAAAGTCGTAGCGCAGCAGCGCCTTGAGGGCGCGCATGGTCAGGCCTACCGGCGGACGTTCGTAGGCCGCGCAGAAGCGGCGCAGGAAGAGGTCCACCAGCAGGGGCACGTCGTCACGGCGATCACGCAGCGGCGGGATGCCGATGGGATAGACGTTGAGGCGATAGAAGAGATCTTCGCGAAAATCACCACGGCGTACCGCCTCGCGCAAGTCCAGGTTGGTGGCGGCGATCACCCGCACGTCCACCTTGAGGGTGCGGCTACCGCCGACCCGTTCGATCTCGCGCTCCTGCAGGGCGCGGAGCAGCTTGCCCTGGCCGGGCAGGCTCAGGCAGGCGATCTCGTCGAGGAACAGGGTGCCGCCCTGGGCGCGCTCGAAGCGCCCGGCCCGGGACTGGTTGGCGCCGGTGAAGGCACCGCGCTCCACGCCGAACAGCTCGGCCTCGATGAGATTCTCGGGAATGGCGGCGCAGTTCAGCGCGACGAAGGGGCCGGCGGCACGTTTGCTCAGGCGGTGCAGGTGACTGGCGAACAGCTCCTTGCCCACCCCGGATTCACCGGTGAGCAGCACGGTGGCCGGGGTAGGGGCGACCCTTTGCAGCGCCTGGAAGGCGCTGTTGAAGGCGGCCGAGGCGCCCACCAGCGGTCGTTGGCCGTCGGCGGCATGGGGCAGGGGCGCGGGCAGGCGTTCCGCAGCGCCGGACGCGGCGGTGCCGTCGCCGGCGGTATTGAGGTAGCGCAGGTCGTCCGCCACATCGGGCCAGCGTTCGGCGTTGCGGCCTTCGACCCGGCAGACGCCATGGCCCATGGCGCGGCATTCCACCTCACGAAAGATCACCAGCCGGCCGAACAGGCTGCTGACGTAGCCGATGGCATAGCCGATCTCCATCCAGCAGGCCGGGTCGCTGCCCTGGCCATGGGCGATCTGGTGCTCGTCGCATTCGGCCGAATGGTGCCAGAGGAACTCGCCGCCGTAGCGCCCCTGGTCGACATCGAATTCGAAATGCAGCGGCTCGACCCGCACCAGGCCTTCCAGGCCATGTAGGCGGGTGCCGGCGGCGAAGATGGCGGCGGCATCGGCCTGCGGCCAGCGCTTGCGCACCAGTTCGGCGTCGCGCACCCCGGAGAGGTAGCCGACCCGGGTCAGCAGGCCTCGCGCGCGTTCCTGGCCCAGGGCGCCGATCAGTTCGCGGCGCAGGGCGCCAAAGGAAGAGGCATGCATCAGCAACATGCGCTGGTCGTTGAGCCAGATGCGGCCGTCGCCGGGAGAGAAGAACAGGCAGTCGGCCAGTTCCGCCTGGGTCGGGCTGGCGCTGCCATCCCAGGCCCGGCTGTCGCCGCTGTGCAAGCCGGGCGCGACCTGCTGCAGGTCGTTGAGGGACAGGCGTTCGGCCATGACGGGACCTCCGGGAAAACTGCGCAAATGCGCAATTGGGAGGATGGTTATACCTCATAACTTTATCTATTGAGCAAGGCTTTCACTGCATCTGCGCGCGGTCATCTCCCGGCCGGCTCGCTAAGTCCATGACCAGGCTGGTCTTTCTCCAGCCCCACACGGTCGGGCACAGGCCTTGCTCCGCTGCAGTCGCCCTTGAGGCCCTACAACAACAAGGAGAAGGCTATGAGCGACCACCCGACCCCCTTCCTGGACGCTGCGCCCTGGCGCGAGCGGCTCTTCGATGGCGACTGGATCACCGCCGCGGGCGGCATCCTGGATATCACCGAACCCGCCACCGGACGGCTGCTGCATCGCACCGGGCTGGCCAATGCCGCCGACGTCGACCGGGCCTGCAACAAGGCGGCCCAGGCGCAGCTGGCCTGGGCCGGCTGGACCGCGCGGCGGCGGGCGGCGCTGTTTCTCGCCGCCGCCGACCAGCTCGAGCGGCACCGCACCGAGCTGGCCCCCCTGATCGCCCGGGAGACCGGTGGCATCCTGCCCAAGGCCGAGCTGGAGC
>CAUQPA010000604.1:0-3063 GCA_963519325.1 uncultured Pseudomonas sp.
CTGTCCGCCTCCTCCCCGTCCTGAGGTCCGCCATGAACCAGCCCCTGACCACCCCGCCGCCCCTCGTCCCCACCCCGCCGGCCATTTCCGCCTGGCCCGATACCGACGCGCTTTACCAACGCTTCGATGCCCTGGTCAAGCAACCCATGCGTCCCCTGCGACGGGACGCCCTGGCCAAGGTCATGGGCTATTTCGACGAGCGTTGCCAGGGCTCGCGGCGCCTGGGCGAGGAGGCCAAGCGCTTCATCCCGGGCGGCATCCAGCACAACCTGGCATTCAACTATCCCTTCCCGCTGGCCATCGCCCAGGCCGAGGGCGCCCACCTCACCGACGTCGATGGCAATAGCTACATCGACTTCCTCCAGGCCGGCGGCCCGACCCTGCTGGGCTCCAATCATCCGGGCGTGCGCGATCAGGTCCAGCGGATCCTCGCCGAGTGCGGTCCGGTGACCGGGCTGCTGCACGAGTACGAGGTCAAGCTCGCCGAGCTGGTCTGCCAGAGCGTTCCCGGCATCGACCAGGTGCGCTTGCTCGGCTCGGGCACCGAGGCGGCGATGGCCGCGGTGCGCCTGGCGCGGGCCTACACCGAACGCCGCTGGATCATCAAGATCGGGGGCGCCTATCACGGCTGGAGCGACCAGTTGGTCTATGGCATGCGCCTGCCCGGCACCGGCCGGATGGAAGCCCTCGGCATCCCGCGTGGCGCCACCGCCCACACCCAGGAAAGCCCGCCCAACGACCTCGACGCCCTGCGCCGGCGCCTGCAGTTCAATCGCCTGCGAGGCGGGACCGCGGCGGTGATGGTAGAGCCCTTCGGCCCGGAGAGCGGTACCCGCCCGGTACATCCGGAATTCAATCGCGAGGTACGCAAGCTCTGCGACGAATTTGGCGCCCTGCTGATCTTCGACGAGGTGGTGACCGGCTTCCGCGCCGGCATGGGCGGCGCCCAGGGCTACTTCAAGGTGATCCCGGATCTCACGGTGCTGGGTAAGTGCCTGACCGGTGGCTATCCCATGGCCGGCGCCCTGGGTGGCAAGGCCGCCGTCATGCAACTGCTGGTGGGAGGGATCGGCACCTCGTCGAAGCGAGCCTTCGTCGGCGGCACCCTGTCAGCCAATCCGCTGTGCTGCGTGGCCGGCTATTACGCCCTTAAGGAAATCCAGCGCCTGGACGCGGCCGGCCAGGCCGGCCGCGCGGGCGACCGCCTACGCCGGGGGCTCGACGAAATCATCCAGCGTCGCAACCTGCCCTATGTCGCCTACAACCTCGGCTCCATCGTCCACCTGCAGACCTCCGGAGTGCTGCTGCTCGACACCAGCAATCCGCTCAAGCTGCTGCGCGTGCGCAACGAAGCCAAGGCGCGCAAACACATGATGGAGGAGATGGGGGCAGCCTATACCGCCCACGGCCTCATCACCCTGGCCGGCAGCCGGATCTACACCAGCCTTGCCGATACCGATGCCGTGATCGACGACGCCCTGGAGCGCTTCGACCAGGTGTTCCAACTGGTATGAGGCCCACCATGAAAGCCGAATTACGCCAGCAATGGCTGGACCTGCAGCAACGCCTGACGCGCCAGGGCGAACGCGCGAACCTCGCCCTGTCCGTACGGGTGCCAGGCGCGGCGACGCTCTGGTACGGCACCTTGACCGACGCCGCCCCCGGCGAGATCGAACTGGGCCGGACCACCGGCCTCGCCGCGGAGCACGCCCTCGTCTACCGCACGCGCGCGGATATCGGCGCGATCATCCAGGGCGGTGGTCGCTACGGACAGCACGTGATGGACTTCGGCGGCCGCCTGCCGGAGCTGTTCGACGAGCAGGCGCGGCACCTCGGCCGCATGGCACCGGCCGTGGACCGCGCGAGCGAGTTGCCCGCGGCCCTGGCCGAACGGGGCAACGTTCAGCTGCTGGCCGGCCAGCCGCTCTGCCTGGGCACCACGACCAGCCGGGCGGCGCTCAATGCCGACCTGTTCGAGAAATGCGCCAAGGCGTACACCCTCGCCCGGGCCACGGGAACGAACCTTACCCGGTTGCCCTGGTGGGTGGTGCTGATCGCCACTCGCCGCCTGCACCGTGACCAGCGCGCTGCCGCCCAGGCCTTCGTCCAGGGCCAGTTGCCAGCGGAAAGCCGCGGCTACTAGCCGTCCATTCGAGGTACATCGGCATGAGCACCCTCGCACCGTCCCCCTCGCGCCAGATCTGCGCCGCCCTGTTGCTGGGCTCCCTGGCGTTGCTGATTCTCGGTCTGCAACCCCTGCTGCTGGGCGAATTGTTCACCGGCGGGCGGGCCACCCTCGACGGCCTGGGCCTGGTCGCGATGGGCGAGATCGTCGCTCTGGGCCTGGGCGTGATCGCTGGCGAGGCGGTGGGGCCACGCCTGGGGTTACCGCCGGTACTGGTACCCGCGAGTCTGCTGGCCATCGCCGCCGACCTCGCCAGTGCCCAGGCCAGCGGCGATCTTCTGTTGCTGGGGCTACGGGCCCTGGCCGGGTTGGGCGAAGGCCTGCTGCTGTGGGCCGCGGTGGCCCTGATCGTCCGCCAACCCGCGGCGGAGCGCCTGTCAGGGCTGTTCATGGCGCTGCAGACGCTGTGCCAGGGGCTGCTGGCGGCGGTCCTGGCGCTGTGGATCCTGCCGCGTCTGGGTAGCGCGGGCGGCTTCGTACTGCTGGCCACAGTGACCGCGCTCGCCCTGCCACTGACCGCGGTCCTCCCGCGCAGTCTGGCGGCGGTGGAAACCGTCCAGGCGGCCACCCCACGCCGCAGCTGGAGTCCTGCCCAAGCCCTGCTGCTGGCCTTCATCGGCATGCAGCTGGCAGCCGTCGGGGCCCTCTGGGCCTATCTCGAACCCTACGGCGAGGCACTTGGGCTGCGCGCAGCCGAGGCCCAGTTGCTCATCGCGGCCACTTTCGGCACCCAGTTGCTCGGCGGCCTGACCAGCGCGCTCCTGGTGACCTGCCTGCCGGCGGCCACCACGCTGGCCTTGGCCACCCTGCTGCTCGGCAGCCTGGCGGTGCTGATCTATGGCCTAGATCCCGGCGCATACCTGACCTTCGGGGCGCTC
>CAUQPA010000605.1:0-3062 GCA_963519325.1 uncultured Pseudomonas sp.
CCGGGCGCCGTCACCCTCGATGTCTCCGGCCAGGGCAGCTACCAGGCCGATTCCCCCGAGGCCCTGCTGGAACAGCAGCTCGGCTGGCGCCTGCCGGTGTCGCACCTGCTCTGGTGGGTGCGTGGCCTGCCGGCCCCGGACAGCCGCAGCCAACTGACCCTGGACGCCGACAGCCACCTGGCGCGCCTGGTACAGGACGGCTGGACCGTCGAATACACCCGCTACACCGAGCAGAACGGCTATACCCTGCCCGAGCGCCTCAAGCTCACCGGCAAGGACCTGGAAGTCATCCTGGTGGTGAAGACCTGGCAGCCGCGCGAGCTGGGCAAATGACCGCGACACCCGCCTTCACCCTGCCGGCACCGGCCAAGCTCAACCTGTTCCTGCATATCCTCGGCCGCCGCCCGGACGGCTACCACGAATTGCAGACGCTGTTTCAGTTTCTCGACTGGAGCGACGACCTGGGCTTCGCCGGACGTGACGACGGGACCCTGCAGCTGCACGACGGCCTCCCCGGCGTCGCCCCCGAGCAGAATCTCATCCTGCGCGCGGCCCGCCTGCTGCAACAGGAGAGCGGTACCCGCCAGGGCGCCGACCTCTGGCTGACCAAGCGCCTGCCCATGGGCGGCGGCATCGGCGGCGGCAGCTCGGACGCCGCCACTACCCTGCTCGGCCTGAATCATCTCTGGGGCCTGGATGCCAGCCTCGACGACCTGGCCGCCCTGGGGCTGCGCCTGGGCGCCGACGTGCCGGTATTCGTCCGCGGCCAGGCCGCCTTCGCCGAGGGCGTGGGCGAAAAGCTCACGCCCGTTTCGCCTGCGGAACCCTGGTACCTCGTGGCCGTGCCGCAAGTCTCTGTAAGTACAGCAGAAATTTTTTCAGATCCGCTGTTGACACGAGACACTCCCGCCATTAAAGTTTGCGCCGTTCTCGAGTGGACAGGTCGAAACGACTGCCAGAGTACGGTCGAGAAGCGTTACCCAGAAATTCGTAACGCTTTGATCTTGCTAAACAAATTTGTTTCAGCTAGATTAACCGGCACTGGAGGTTGCATATTTGGAAGCTTTCCAAATAAGACCGAAGCTGATACAGTAGCTCGCCAGCTACCAGCATCACTTCCAGGCTTCGTGGCCAAAGGTAGCAACGTTTCCATGTTGCACCGAGCGCTGGCAAGCCTGACCAGAGAATGAGTACAGCTAGTACTCTGCAAGATACAGGGGCGTCGCCAAGCGGTAAGGCAGCAGGTTTTGATCCTGCCATGCGTTGGTTCGAATCCAGCCGCCCCTGCCATTTTCCTTCCAAGACCCACCTCAAGCCGCAGGAACTGCAGCGTGTCCAAGATGATGGTCTTCACGGGGAACGCCAACCCCGATCTGGCACGGCGCATCGTGCGCCAGCTGCACATCCCTCTCGGTGACGTCTCCGTCGGAAAGTTCTCCGATGGCGAGATCAGCGTCGAAATCAACGAGAACGTGCGGGGCAAGGATGTCTTCATCATCCAGCCCACCTGCGAGCCGACCAACGACAACCTGATGGAACTGGTGGTGATGGCCGATGCCTTCCGCCGCTCCTCGGCTACCCGTATCACCGCAGTCATCCCCTATTTCGGCTATGCGCGCCAGGATCGCCGTCCGCGTTCCGCGCGGGTCGCCATCACCGCCAAGGTCGTGGCCGACATGCTGACCGTGGTGGGCATCAACCGGGTGCTCACCGTCGACCTGCATGCCGACCAGATCCAAGGCTTCTTCGATATTCCCGTGGACAACATCTACGGCTCCCCTGCCCTGGTGGATGACATCGAAGACCAGCGTTTCGAAAACCTGATGATCGTCTCCCCCGATATCGGCGGCGTGGTCCGTGCGCGTGCCGTGGCCAAGAGCCTGGGCGTGGACCTGGCGATCATCGACAAGCGTCGCCCCAAGGCCAACCAGTCGGAAGTGATGCACATCATCGGTGACATTCAGGACCGCACCTGCGTGCTGGTCGACGACATGGTCGACACCGCCGGCACCCTGTGCCACGCGGCCAAGGCCCTGAAGGAACACGGCGCCGCCAAGGTGCTGGCCTACTGCACCCACCCGGTGTTGTCGGGTCGCGCCATCGAGAACATCGACAACTCCGTGCTGGACGAGCTGGTGGTGACCAACACCATTCCGCTGTCCGCCGCGGCCCAGGCCTGCAGCCGCATCCGCCAGCTGGACATCGCGCCGGTGGTGGCCGAAGCCGTACGCCGCATCAGCAACGAAGAATCCATCAGCGCGATGTTCCGTTAAGGGACAGCCGCTCTGGAAGCGCCCCGGAAGGCCGTGACGGTTTACCGGGGCTTTTTAGTCGGTAGGGTCGTGGAACTGGTCGCAAGTTCGCGTCCCGCCGATTCCTTATCCTGGAGATTCACAATGGTTGATTTCACTCTGAATGCCGAAGTGCGTTCCGACCTGGGGAAAGGTGCGAGCCGCCGCCTGCGTCGTAACGCCGGTAACGTTCCTGCCGTGATCTACGGTGGCGACCAGGCCCCGACCTCCATCACCCTGGTCGGCAAAGACCTGGCCAAGATGCTGGAAAGCGAAGCCGCTTACTCCAGCGTCATCACCCTGAAGGTCGGTGGCAGCAACGAAAGCGTCCTGGTCAAGGCCCTGCAGCGTCACCCCTCCAAGGGCTACGTCCTGCACGCCGACTTCCTGCGCGTCGTCGCCGGTCAGAAGCTGACCGCCCACGTCCCGCTGCACTTCATGAACCAGGAATCCTCCGTGGGCGTGAAGCAGCAGGGTGGCGAGATCCTGCACACCATCAACGAAGTCGAAGTTTCCTGCCTGCCGAAAGACCTGCCGGAATTCATCGAAGTCGACATGGCCAAGGTCGAGCTGGACCAGATCGTTCACCTGAGCGACCTGGCCGTTCCGGCTGGCGTCGAGCTGGTGTCCCTGGCCCACGGCAGCGATCTGCCGGTTGCCAGCATCCACCTGCCGCGCATCCGTGAAGAAGCCGAAGACGGTGCTGCCGAAGAAGGCGCTGCCGAGTAATATCTCGCACGCCTGACCGAGAAGGGCTCCTGACATGACTGC
>CAUQPA010000606.1:0-3056 GCA_963519325.1 uncultured Pseudomonas sp.
GAGCACGCCAAGACCGACGACGGACGCAACCCGCCCTCGCCCAACAGCCCCGACCGGACCAAGGACGCCACGGGCTACAACTGATCCCACCGCTTTCCGGAACGACCGCCACAGCGGTCGTTTTTCTTTGGTCAGGCGCTGCGCCTGGGGTTGGCTCGCCACTCCCTCCTTACTGCATAATGCCCACACTCCGACGTCTATCGGCCCCTTTTCTCTTCAACTAGGCCGGTACCCTGCCAAGGTGTGTGTCCCGATGCGAAATCCCTTCCGATCTCTGGGCCTGCTGCTGAGCTGCTGCGCCCTGGGTTTTTCCCTGCCCGTCCAGGCCGATACGTCCTTCCTGCCGCCGCGGATCGACAAGGCCATGCAGACCAACAAGATCCCCGGCAGCGACCTCTCGCTGGTGATGCTGCCGCTCGACGGCCCCGGCGAGAACGACTACTACAATGCCGACGTCTCGGTGAATCCAGCCTCGACCATGAAGCTGATCACCACCTTCGCCGCGCTCGAGCTGCTCGGCCCCACCTACCAGTGGAAGACCGAGTTCTACACCGATGGCACCCTCAAGGACGGGATCCTCAACGGCAACCTGTACCTCAAGGGCGGTGGTGATCCCAAGCTGAACATGGAGCGGCTCTGGCTGCTGATGCGCGACCTGCGCGCCAACGGCGTGCTGGAGGTCACCGGCGACCTGGTGCTGGACCGCAGCCGCTTCGTGAAGCCGGACCTGCCGGCGTTCAACGACGACGGCGAAGACGAGAACAAGACCTTCCTGGTGGGGCCGGATTCGCTGCTGGTGAATCTCAAGTCGGTGCGCATGGTGGTGCGGTCGGCGGACGGTCGGGTCAGCGTGTCCATGGATCCGCCGCTGACCAACGTCAACATCGACAACCAGATGCGGGCGACCGGCAAGAGCGGCTGCCCGGCCTGGCCGGAGGTGCGCTTCAACCCGGTGCCCCAGGCCGACGGCAGCACCAGCCTGGTGGTCAGCGGCCAACTGCCGGATGGCTGCAATGCCCAGAGCTACCTGTCGCTGCTCGATCACCCGGCCTATACCGCCGGCGCGGTTCGGGCCATCTGGCAGGAACTGGGCGGCAGCATCAAGGGCCGGACCCGCGAAGGCAGCGTGCCGCGCAATGCCGAGGTGCTGGCGCGGGCCTTCTCCCCCGATGTGGTGGAGATCATTCGCGACATCAACAAGTACAGCAACAACACCATGGCGCAGCAGCTGTTCCTGTCGATCGGCGCGCAATTCCGCACCTCGGCGGATGCGGACGACAGCAAGGCGGCGCTGCGGGTCATCCGCTCGTGGCTGGCGCGCAAGGGTATCAATGCCAGTCACCTGATCATGGAGAACGGTTCGGGGCTGTCACGGACCGAGCGGGTCAGTGCCCGGGAGATGGCGGAGATCCTGCGCGCTGCCTGGCAGAGTCCCTACGGCCCGGAGTTCATCTCTTCGCTGCCGCTGGCGGGCATGGACGGCACCCTGCGCAAGCGCATGAAGAACTCCCCGCTGACCGG
This sequence comes from uncultured Pseudomonas sp., assembly GCA_963519325.1. Taxonomy (GTDB): domain Bacteria; phylum Pseudomonadota; class Gammaproteobacteria; order Pseudomonadales; family Pseudomonadaceae; genus Chryseomonas. The sequence goes on from CAUQPA010000606.1 coordinate 1,522, forward strand.
TCAGGCGCACATGAAGACCGGCACCCTGAACAACGTGCGGGCCCTGGCCGGCTTCGTCCGGGATGCCAATGCCCGCAACTGGGTGGTGGTCGCCATTCTCAACAGCAGCCGGCCCTGGGGCGCCTCGTCGATCCTGGACGAGGTGGTGCTGGATCTCTATCTGCGCAGTCGCCAGGACGGCGCGGTGGCCAACTGACGCCCAAAACAAAACCGGAGGCTGCTCACGCAGACTCCGGTTTTGTTTACATCACTCGGCAAGGCAGGCCGTAGAGCGGACGTTACTCCGATGCACCGCTATGGGCAAGAACTTTGTCCAAGGCACCATTTCGGGGCATTTTTCACCTGCCGCAGACCTAGATCATCCCAAGCAGCAGAAGCACCAGCAGCACGACCAGGATGGCACCTACGATGCCGGACGGGCCGTAGCCCCAGCTGCGCGAATGCGGGAACACCGGAAGTCCGCCGATGAGCAGGACCAGCAGCACCAGAACTAGAATGGTCGACAGTGCCATCTCTTTTATCTCCATGAAGTCCGAGGATCGGCCGACGCCGTAACAGGAAGATACGAAGCGACGGACTTGCTTAATGGACCTGCGCGAGTGGTAGAAAAATCCCGAGCGCTGGCGCGACGCCCGGATTCCCTGTGCGGCAGCTTCTCGCTCGCAAAGAAACGCCCGGATCGAGTGATCGATCCGGGCGTTGTCCTATCCCCGGTGGGTGGTCAGTGGGCGACGGCGCCGCTGGCACCCAGGCCGGTCTGGGATCTGACGAACTGCGGGTAGAAGCGCGCCCGCTCCTCCTCGGCAGCCGCCGACTTGTCGGTGATGGAGAAGAACCAGATACCGATGAAGGCCACGGCGATGGAGAACAGCGCCGGGTATTCATAGGGGTAGATCGGCTTGGCGTGACCGAGGATGGTCACCCAGATGGTCGGGCCGAGCACCATCAGCGCCACTGCGGTGATCAGGCCGAGCCAGCCACCGATCATGGCACCCCGGGTGGTCAGGCGCTTCCAGTACATCGAGAGCAGCAGGATGGGGAAGTTGCAGCTGGCGGCGATGGAGAACGCCAGGCCGACCATGAAGGCGATGTTCTGTTTCTCGAAGAGGATGCCCAGGGCGATGGCGACGACGCCCAGCGCCACGGTGGTCATCTTGGAGACGCGGATCTCGTCCTTCTCGTTGGCATGGCCCTTCTTGATCACGCTGGCGTAGAGGTCATGGGACACCGCCGAGGCACCGGCCAGGGTCAGGCCGGCCACTACCGCCAGGATGGTGGCAAAGGCCACCGCCGAGATGAAGCCTAGGAAGATGCTGCCACCCACGGCGTTGGCGAGGTGCACCGCGGCCATGTTGTTACCACCCAGCAGGGCGCCGGCGGCGTCCTTGAAGGCCGGGTTGGTGCTGACCAGCAGGATGGCGCCGAAGCCGATGATGAAGGTCAGGATGTAGAAATAGCCGATGAAGCCGGTGGCGTAGAACACGCTCTTGCGGGCTTCCTTGGCGTCACTGACGGTGAAGAAGCGCATCAGGATG
>CAUQPA010000607.1:0-3056 GCA_963519325.1 uncultured Pseudomonas sp.
GATCGCCGAGGTACGCGTCACCCCCGAAGCCCAGGAAGGCCTGCAGGCCTTTCTGGAGAAACGTCGTCCCGCCTGGCAGGAGACCTCGCCATGACCTTCGACCGTCTGCTCGTCGCCAACCGCGGCGAGATCGCCTGCCGGGTGATGCGTACGGCCAAGGCCCTCGGCCTGGGTACCGTCGCCGTGCACAGCGCCATCGATGTCGACGCCCGCCATGTGCGCCAGGCCGATCAGGCAGTGGACCTGGGCGGGACCAAGCCGGCCGACAGCTATCTGCTGGGCGAGCGCATCATCGCCGCGGCCCTGGCCACCGGCGCCCAGGCGATCCATCCGGGCTACGGCTTCCTGTCCGAGAATGCCGCCTTCGCCGAGGCGGTGGCCGCGGCCGGGCTGGTCTTCGTCGGTCCTCCCGCCGCGGCGATCCGCGCCATGGGCAGCAAGTCCGCGGCCAAGGCGCTGATGACCGATGCCGGGGTGCCCCTGGTGCCGGGCTATCACGGCGAGGACCAGTCCCTGGCCACCTTTCGTGACGCCGCGGCGCGCATCGGCTATCCGGTCCTGCTCAAGGCCACCGCTGGCGGCGGCGGCAAGGGCATTCGTATCGTCGAACGCGAAGCCGACCTGGCCGAGGGCCTTGCCTCGGCCCAGCGCGAAGCGCTCTCGGCCTTTGGCGATGCACGGATGCTGGTGGAGAAATACGTGCTGCAACCGCGCCACGTGGAGATCCAGGTGTTCGCCGATCGGCACGGCCATTGCCTCTATCTCAACGAACGCGACTGCTCCATCCAGCGCCGCCACCAGAAGGTGATCGAGGAGGCGCCCGCGCCGGGTCTCACGCCCGAATTGCGCCGGGCCATGGGCGAGGCGGCGGTTCAGGCGGCCCAGGCCATAGGCTACGTCGGCGCCGGCACCGTGGAATTTTTGCTCGACGCCCGTGGCGACTTTTTCTTCATGGAGATGAACACGCGGCTGCAGGTGGAGCACCCGGTCACCGAGGCCATCACCGGCCTGGACCTGGTGGCCTGGCAGCTGCGCGTGGCCGCAGGCGAACCCCTGCCCGTCACCCAGGCGCAGGTGCCCTTGCACGGCCATGCCATCGAGGTGCGCCTCTATGCCGAGGACACCGACCAGGGCTTCCTGCCGGCCTCGGGCACCCTGCAGCTCTATCACGAGCCCGCGGCCGGTCCCGGGCGACGAGTGGATAGCGGCGTGGAGGAAGGTGACGAGGTGTCGCCCTTCTACGATCCCATGCTGGCCAAGCTGATCGCCTGGGGCGACAGCCGCGAACAGGCGCGCAAGCGGTTGCTGGCCATGCTCGAAGACACCGCGGTGGGCGGCTTCGCCACCAACCTCGCCTTCCTGCAGCGCCTGCTCGCCCATCCGGCCTTTGCCGCGGCGGAGTTGGACACCGGTTTCATCGAGCGGCATCAGGCGGCCTTGCTGCCCGCACCCGCAGAACTGCCGGAGGCCTTCTGGACCCTGGCGGGCCAGGCCTGGCTGGCGACGCTGCCCGCCGCTGCCGATCCCACGTCACCCTGGGCGTCCCGCCAGGGCTGGCGCCTGGGCGGACCACCGCGCATCGCGCTGCGCCTGGCCTGTCGTGGCGAGGTGCGCAGCCTGAGCCTGGTCGACCCGCTGGCCGTCGCATTGAGCGGTGATCGGCTCCACTGGCAGGTGGACGGCGTTCGCCACAGCGCCCGCCTCCATCGCCGCGGGCCGACGCTGTTTGTCGAATGGCAGGACCGTTTCGAAGCCGTCACCTGGGCCGATCCGCTGGCCGAGGTCGCGCGCCAGGCGGATGCCGGTGGTCTTACCGCGCCGATGAACGCCAGTGTGGTAGCCGTCTCGGTGGCCGTCGGCGACGCCGTGGAAGCCGGGGCCCCGCTGGTGGTGCTGGAGGCGATGAAGATGGAGCACAGCATCCGCGCGCCCCGGGCCGGCGTGGTGGCGGCGCTGTTCTGCAGCCCGGGCGAGCTGGTGGCCGAGGGCGCCCCCCTGATAGAACTGGAGGAGGTGGCACCATGAGCGAGGCCCTGCCGACCCGGGTGCGGCTGGTCGAGGTCGGACCCCGCGATGGCCTGCAGAACGAGCCCCAGGCGCTGGGCATCGCCGAGCGCATCCAGCTGTGCACGGCGCTGATCGCCAGTGGCATGCAGCATCTGGAGGTGGGCAGCTTCGTCTCGCCACTCTGGGTGCCGCAGATGGCCGGGACCGCCGAGGTGCTGGCAGGACTCGGCCGGCCCGAGGGCGTGGTGCGTTCGGTACTCGTGCCCAACCTGAAAGGTTTCGAAGCCGCCCTGGCGGCGGGGGTGGACGAGATCGCCGTGTTCGCCGCCGCCTCGGAGGGCTTCTCCCAGCGCAACATCAATTGCTCCATCGCCGAGAGCCTGGCGCGCTTCGTGCCCGTGGTCGAGGGCGCGCGGGCGGCGGGCATCCGGGTGCGCGGCTATGTGTCCTGCGTGCTGGGCTGCCCCTACGATGGCGAGGTCGCAACCGACCAGGTGGCGAGCGTGACCCGCGAACTGCTGGAGCTGGGCTGCGCCGAGGTCTCGCTCGGCGATACCATCGGCGTCGGCACCCCGGGTCAGACCCGGGCGCTCTGGCAGCGACTGGGCCGGGAGGTGCCGCTCAGCCAACTGGCCGGGCATTTCCACGACACCTATGGCCAGGCCCTGGCCAACGTCTACGCCAGCCTGCTCGAAGGCGTCGCGGTGTTCGACAGCTCCGTCGCCGGACTGGGCGGCTGTCCCTATGCCCAGGGCGCCAGCGGCAACGTCGCCAGCGAGGACCTGGTCTATCTGCTCGACGGCCTGGGCATAGCGACCGGGCTCGATCTCAGCAGACTGGTCGAGGTTGGCCAGGACGTCTCCGCCCTGCTGGGTCGCCCCAATCAGTCGCGGGTCGGCCGCGCCCGGGCAACGCGAGCGGTCAACTAGCCGGAGCTCTGGCCGGCGCCCATGGCAACCGCCGGGGCTTGCTCTCATAATGGCGGCCTCTCTCATCCAAGGACCCGCTTTGGCCAGGAAGTCCCGACGCGAACTCGCCCAGCTCGATGG
>CAUQPA010000608.1:0-3053 GCA_963519325.1 uncultured Pseudomonas sp.
GCCTTCACCGGGGTGTTCGCCATCGGTCTGCTGGAGGGACGCCCAGCGCGGGAAGCCGCCACCTGGGCCACCGCAGCGGCCAGCCTGGCGGTGACCGGCGCCGGTTCCCAGGAGGCCTATGCCGGGCGTGCCGAGGTGTTGGCCCTGGCCCAGCGCCTCGCCGGTCACTGGCAGGCGCTGGAGGTCGCCGGATGAGCCTGGCCGGCCCGCTGAGCTTCGACCGTTTCGATTCCCGGGACGAACGCCGCCGCGAGGCGCTCTTCACCCTGGCCAACGGCAGGCTCTCGCTGCGCGGCGCGCTGCCGGAGCTATCGACCCTGGCGCCTGATGGCACCAGCTACCCAGGTCTCTATCATGCTGGCTGGTACGATCGCTCCCCACGCCAGGTCGCCGATACCGAGGTGCGGCTATCCGAGGTGCGGCTATCCGAGGCGCGGCTGTCCGCCCTGATCCGCTTGCCGGACCCCTTGGGCCTGAATCTGGGCAGCGCCCAGCATTGGTACGATCCCCGGCACCAATCACCGCTGAACTACCACTACGCGCTGGACCTGCAGACGGCCTGCCTGAATCGTGACTTCGAGGTGAGGCTGGACGGCCTGGCGGTTGCCGTCAGCGAAAGGCGCTTCGTCAGCGCGGCCGATCCTCGGTTGATCGTGCTGCGCTGGACGCTGCGCAATCTCGGATCCATCGCCGACCTGCGGCTGCGCGCGACCCTGGATGCCGGGGTGGAAAATGCCCTGATCGAGCGCAATGCGGCTTACGAGGGTCGCCGCCTGACGCTGCGAGAACGGCTGACCAGCCCCACGGGCGCCGCCGTCCGGGTCGCCCCCCTGGCCGGTCGCGGTGAAGCCTGCGTAGCGACCCTGCTGCTGAGCGATCTGCCGCTGGCCTGGGTGGCCAGTGAACAGGGACCAAGACTGCAGCACGACAGCCGCATCACCCTGGCCTGCGGCCAGAGCCTGACCCTGGAAAAACGTATCCTGGTAAAGGTCGAGGAAGAAGCCATGACCTGCCAGGCCGCCCTGGACCAGCTTGCTGCCGGGGCGGAAACCCGCTTCGCCGAGCTGGAACGCAGCCACGCGGCGGTCTGGGCCGAGCGCTGGTCGGGGCTGCAACTGGAAACCGCGCCCGGGTTGCAGCGCAAGCTGGAATTGGCGGCCTTCCACCTGCTGCAGACCGTGGATCACCAGGGGTGCCTCGACCAGGGGCTGCCGCCGCGAGGCTGGCAGGAGGGCTACTTCGGCCAGATCTTCTGGGACGAGATCTTCGCCCTGCCCTGGCTCGCCAGCCACTTTCCCCAGGCGGCCCGCGGCCTGCTGGACTACCGCCACCGCCGCCTGCCCAAGGCCCGCGAACGAGCGCGCCACCAGGGTTGGCGCGGCGCGCTCTTCCCCTGGCGCAGCGGGGTGGACGGCGCGGAAGAAACCCCGCCCTACCAGTACTTTCCACTGTCCGGCCATTGGGTGCGCGACCGGACGTTCCTGCAGTATCACCTGGGTCTGGCGGTGGCCTACAACGCCTGGCAGTTCTACCTGGTCACCGGCGATCTGGACTTCCTCGGCGGCGTGGGTGGCGATCTGATCCTGGAGGTGGCTCGCTGCTGCGCCAGCCAGGCCAGCTTCGACGAACGTCTGCAGCGCTACCGCATCCGGGGTGTCGTCGGCCCGGACGAATACCACGACGCCTATCCGGACGCCGAAGCCCCAGGGCTGGACGACAATGCCTACACCAACCTGCTGGCCGCCTGGACCCTGGAGTGCGCCGGTCGGGTGCTCGAATTACTGTCCCCAGACCGCGCCCGGGCGCTGTGCGAGCGGCTGGGCCTGGAGCCCGGCGAACCGGCAGGCTGGACGGCCATCTCCGCCAATCTCCACCTGCCGTTCCGGGAAGACGGCGTGCTCGATCAATGCAGCGGTTTCGGCGACCTGCTGCCGGCACCGCGGGAGTGGCTGGAAGACCACCAGGGACCGCGCCTGGACTGGTGGCTGGAAGCGCGTGGCGACAGTTGCAACCGCTACCAGCTCAGCAAGCAGGCCGACACCCTGATGGCCCTGCATCTGCTGCCGCCGGCGGAACTGCAACGCCTGCTCGACCGCCTGGGCTATCGGCTGGACGCCGCCGCCGAACGCAGGACCCTGGACTACCACCTCGCCCGCCTGAGTCATGAATCCAGCCTGTCGAAGACCGTCTGCGCTGGCGCCCTGGCCGCCTACGATAGCCAAGCCTCCTGGACCTTCTTCAACGACAGCCTGGATACCGACCTGGGCGCCGCCGCGGACAGCGGCGCTCGGGAAGGCATCCACCTGGCGGCCATGGCCGGTGCCCTGGACGTGCTGCAGCGCCACTACCTGGGACTCTGGCCGACGCCCGACGGCTTGCGGGTGCAGCCATCGCCCCCTGCGGCCCTGCCGGCTACCCGCCTGCAACTGCTCTACCGAGGTCGTCTGCTCCAGGCCAGTTGGGAACCACCGCGCCTGAGCGTACGCCTGGCGGACCCCGAGGCCGCGCCGGGCCAACAGCTGACCCGCGCGGGGCCGGTAGCGCTGCCGGGGGCGGCGGTCTGGTCCGGGCCGCGGGATTAAGACGCGACCACCGGCTCCAGCGCCTCCAACCAGCACACCACCGCCACGGCGCCGCCATCGGGAATGCCCAGGGTGCGCGTACCCAGGTAGCTGGCGCGACCCTGGCCCGGCACCATCTCGGCGGTGGCAGCGGCGCCGGCCCTGGCCTTGGCGAGCGCCGCCTTGAAGGCCTCCGCGGGACTCGCTCCGGTTTGCGCAGCCGCCAGCAACTCGTCCGCAGCCGGTCGCAAGGCATCGAGCATGGTGCGTTGCCCTGGCTGGGCACCACCCAATTCGGCCAGGGCTTGCACCGCCTGATCGAAGGCCTGGGCCCACTGGCTCAGCGTCGGTCGTTCCACACCGTCCAGCACCTGGGCCGCGCGGACCAGGGCGCAGGCATAGAAGGGTCCGGAACTGCCGCCGATGGCCCGGCGCAGCGCCTGCCCCGTGGCGGCCAACGCACTGGCAGGGCTGTACCAGGCACTGGCCGGC
>CAUQPA010000609.1:0-3029 GCA_963519325.1 uncultured Pseudomonas sp.
GTCATAGGCCTTCCAGCGCGGCTGGCCGTCGCCCTGCCAGCGTTCCACCAGCCGCGCGCCGTGGGGCGTGCCGGGGGCGATCAGCAGCTGATCCAGGCCCCGTTCGGCGAGGACGCGCTCGACCAGCGCTGGCCAGTCCGCGGTGGTGGTCAGATGGGTTTCGGTGTGCACCGTTTCCATCAGGGTGCGCAGGCGGGCGACACGTTCTTCCGGTGGATAGCGCCAGGGTTCGGTCACCAGGGCTTCGTCGAAGTCGTCGGTCAGCGGCTGGGTACCCTGCAGACTGCCGCGTAGCTTGGCCAGGATGTTGTCGCGGGCGCTCATGGACGTCTCTCCAGGTGTTCGCGGGCCAGTTCGTGCAGCGAGCGCCGCGCCGGTTTGGGGGCGCTGTGGTGCTCCGTCCAGGGGCCGAGCTGGCCGGGGGTGAGGCGGCCGAAGCGGGTGGCCAGGTAGCTGAAGCCACGATAGAGCAGCGGCGAGGTGTAGAGATTCTGCCAGGCATGCCAGGTCCAGCGTTCGCGAGCGGAGAACTTGCTGCCCTGGCCGCGCAGCAGGTGCGGCTCGGCTTCGGGGGCCTTGACGTTTTCCTCGCGCAGCCGTCGCAGCAGGGCGGGAATGGGGATCTTCACCGGGCAGACCTCGCCGCAGGCGCCGCACAGCGAGGAGGCGCTGGGATGATCCGGTGCGCGCTCCAGGCCGACCAGGTGCGGGGTGATGATGGCGCCGATGGGGCCGGGATAGACCTCGCCATAGGCATGGCCACCGATGCGGGTATAGACCGGGCAGTGGTTCATGCAGGCGCCGCAGCGGATGCAGTTGAGGGTCTGGCGCAATTCGCTGTCGGCGAAGGCCTGGCTGCGACCATTGTCGAGCAGCACCAGGTGCACCTCGCGCGGGCCGTCCAATTCCTCGGCCTTGCGTGGCCCGGAGATTAGGTTGACGTAGGTGGTGATCGGCTGGCCCAGGGCGGAGCGGGTCAGCAGCGACAGCAGCGGCACCACGTCGCGCAGATTCTCCACCACCTTCTCGATGCCGGTCACGGCGATGTGCACCGGCGGCACCGTGGTGGACATCCGCCCATTGCCCTCGTTTTCCACCAGCAGCAGGGTACCGGTCTCGGCGACGGCGAAGTTGACCCCGGAGATGCCGATATCGGCCTCGAAGAATTTCCGCCGCAGCACCCGCCGCCCGGTCTGGATGAGTTCGTCGACGTCGGTGGTGTAGGGCTCGGCCAGGTGCTCGTGGAAGAGGGTGCCTACCTGCTGCCGGTTGAGGTGGATGGCCGGCATGATGATGTGCGACGGCTTCTCCCCGGCGAGCTGGATAATGTACTCGCCCATGTCCGACTCCAGGCAGTCGATGCCCTGGGCGCCGAGGACGTGGTTCATGTCCATCTCTTCGCTGACCATGGACTTGCCCTTGATCAGCAGCTTGGCCTCGTGGCGCGCGGCGATCCGCTGGACGATGGCATTGGCCTCGGCCGTGGTCTCGGCCCAGTGCACCTGGACGCCATTGCGGGTCAGATTCGCCTCCAGGCGCTCCAGCAGCTCGGGCAACTTGGACAGCGCCCGGGCGCGGATGCGATTGCCCAGCTCGCGCAGCCGCTCGCGTTCGTCGGCATCGCTCATGCTGGCCAGACGCTTGGTCATCAGCGAATCCATGGCGGTGCGGAAGTTACGCCGCAACTGGTCGTCGCCCAGGGCCCGACGCGCGCGTGCCTTGAAGGGTGGTGGTTCGCTGACGTCGGTGAGGGGGATCTTGAGCATCTCGTTCATGCGGCACCTCCGATGCGGCGCCAGAGAAAGCTGGCCAGGTGTTCGCCACGCAGGGCGGCACGTTGTTTCTCCAGAGCGCCGTTGATGTTCATCAGGCAACCGCAGTCGGCAGTGATTAGCTGGGCGGCGCCACTGTCCTGCAGGGCGCGGGTCTTGTCCGCCACCATGGCGCCGGAGATGTCAGGCATCCGCACCGAGAAGGTGCCGCCGAAGCCACAGCATTCGCTCTCGTGGTCATGGTCGACACGCTCCACGGCCTCTAGCTGTCCGAGCAGGGCGCGGCCGTGCAGGTGGGTCTGCATCTCGCGGCGGGCGCTGCAGGAGGTGTGCAGCGCCACCTTGGTCGGGGCGCCGCGGTCCTGGTAGTCGACCTGGCAGACGTGCAGCAGGAATTCCGCCAGCTCGTAGGTGCGCGCGGCCAGGTCCTGCACCTGTCGCAAGGTCTCGGGTTCGTCGGCGAACAGCTCGGCATAGTGATGGCGCAGCATCCCGGCGCAGGAGCCGGAGGGCACCACCACCGGCCAGGGTTCGGCGAACAGCGCCAACTGGGTGCGCGCCACGGCGCGGGCCTCCTCGGTATAGCCCGAGGTATAGGCCGGCTGGCCACAGCAACTCTGCGCCTGGGGGAAATGCACGCGGATGCCTTCGCGCTCCAGCAGGCGAATGCTGTCCATGCCGGCTTCTGGATAGAAGAGGTCCACCACGCAGGTACCGAACAGATAGACCTGGGATGGCTTCTGCTGCGGATAGGTCCGCGGCGGTGCCAGCGGCGGCGCGGTGCGGGTGGTGTTGGGGGCGGCGTTGTAGAAAAGGTCGTTCATCAGGCGTACTCCGGGTTGGCCCGGTTGAAAGAGAGCCTGTTCATGATCTGCTGCGCGTCGGCCAAACCGCGTTGAAAATGCCCTGGGTCGCCAGCCCGGTCGGAATGCTCATTTACTACTCGTAAACTCGAGCGCGAGTCCGATCCGCTTCCTCAGGCGTTTTCGCCTTGTTTGTCTCTAGCTCGCGAGATCCTGAAAAGGCTCCAGAAGACCGGCGGCGACCGGGGCCGCCGCCGGGAACCGCGTGATCAGTGCACCAGCATGCCGGTGAACACATAGGCCTGCGCCAGGGTGATCAACCCGACCAGCACGGCGAAGCCGATGCTGTGGCGCACGGTGAAGCGGAACAGGTCGGACTCCTTGCCCACCATGCCAGTAGCGGCGCAGGCCACGGCGATCGATTGCGGCGAGATCATCTTGCCGGTCACGCCGC
>CAUQPA010000610.1:0-3011 GCA_963519325.1 uncultured Pseudomonas sp.
GGTACCTCACCACCCGCGTCAGCGAACTGGCCGCGGCGGACGCCCTCTTCACCTGCGACGTCGGCACCCCCACGGTGTGGGCCGCGCGCTATTTGGCGATGAACTTCGAGCGCAAGCTGGCCGGCTCCTTCACCCACGGTTCCATGGCCAACGCCCTGCCCCAGGCCATGGGCCTGCAGGCGGCCTTCCCCGACCGCCAGGTGGTGGCCCTGGCCGGCGATGGCGGCCTGTCCATGCTGCTGGGCGAACTGGCGACCCTGGCCAGCGAGCAGCTGCCGGTCAAGGTCATCGTCTACGACAATGCCACCCTGGGCTTCGTCGCCATGGAGATGAAGGCTGCCGGCATGCTCGACGAGACCACCGACCTGGGCGCCGTCGACTTCGCCCAGGTGGCCGAAGCCTGCGGCGTGCGCGGCTGGAAGGTGGAATCGGCGAGCCTGCTCGACGCTACCCTGGCAGAAGCCTTCGCCCATCCCGGCCCGGCGCTGGTGGATGTGCGTATCGCCAAGCAGGAGCTATCGCTGCCACCGAAGATCCAGGCCGCCCAGGCCAAGGGCTTCAGCCTCTATATGCTACGGGCGGTAATGAGCGGCCGTGGCAGCGAGGTGGTGGACCTGGCCAAGACCAACGTGCTGCGCTGAGGGCGCCCCTGAAGACGGCAGCGCGCACCTTTTGACAAGGCGCGCTGCCCGCTACAACCCGTCCAGCGCCAGGGGATGCCGGGCGCCCTCGCCCGCTCAGCCCTTGCGGCGATTCTTGGCGTTGCCCTGGCGGGCCTTGAAGCGGGGGTTGCTCTTGCAGATCACATAGATCCGCCCGCGGCGCTTGACCACCTGGCAGTCGCGGTGCCGGTGCTTGGCCTGTTTGAGCGAGGCGAGGACTTTCATGAAGCGAGACTCCCTTTTGATATGTAATAACGTTACGTTAATACGAATCAGTCGCAAGGGGAAGCCTTGGCAAAAGAGGATTTGCTGCCACGGGTACAGGGAGCCTGGCCAACCGGCTGCCCCGCGAGCCGGGGCCACTGATAGCCTTCGGCTGCTGGGGACGAGACGGTGCCGTGCGACCGGGCCAGGTCGCACGGCACTGGCGACGACTAGGGCTCGCTCGACTGCTCCAGCAGCCGCGCGACTTCGCCGCTGGCCTTGAGCCTGTCGAAGGCCTCGCGCAGGCGCCCTACCAGGGGCGCCGGAGTGGTCGCGCTGAACGCCATGTACAGCGGTGTATCGAGGTCTTCCAGGGCTGCCAGGCGCTGTAATCCAGGGCAGGCGTTGCCGGCGGCCTGACAGAGGTGGGCGGCATCCAGTTCGGGCAGGAGCAAGGCATCCACCTGGCCGCTGAGCAGCCGGCTGAAGTTGTCCTGCTGCTGGCCGGACACCACCAGCCGCTGGAAGCCGAGCGTCTGCAGGTACTGGTGGCGCACGTCGTCCCGCATCACGCCGAGGCGATAGGGCCGCGCGTCGTCGAGACGCTCGATACGGATATCCTCGCGCGTCTTCAGCCGATAGAAGTAGTAGCGCAGGCGCAGCACCTCCCCCACCCACTGGAAGTGGGTTTCGCGGGCCGGGGTTCGGGCGATGAGGTAGATCAGCACCCCCGGCTCGTGCAGCGCCAGGTCATAGGCGCGGGCCCAGGGATAGAGTTCCACCCGGTAGTCATCGATACCCGCCTGCACCAGGGTGCGCTCCACCACCGCGGTCGCCGGTCCGCCCACCCGGCCGTCGACGATTCGGCTGAAGGAGGTGTCTTCGGTCACCGCGCGGACGGTGGCCGCCTCCACGCCCTGGCCCAGTAGCACCAGCAAGGCGAGCAACACGGGATGCCTCATAGGGATACCTCCTCCTGCAGGTGACAGCTGCGATTGCGTCCCAGGCGCTTGGCCTGGTAGAGCGCCCGGTCGGCAGTACCCATGAGGGTGGCGAAATCGGGAATGTCCGCGTTCAACGCGGCATAGCCGATGCTCAGGGTGACCTGGCCAGCGGCCGTCGATCCGGCATGGACGATCCCCAGCGCCAGCACGGCCCGGCGCAGGCGCTCGGCCATTTCGCCGGCGCCCTCCAGGTCGGTCGCCGGCAGCAGGACCGCGAATTCCTCGCCGCCGATCCGCGCCACGAGATCGCCGGCACGGACCACGACCTGGCGCATGGCGGTGGCCACCTGCTGCAGGCAGAGGTCGCCCTGGGCATGGCCATAGGTGTCGTTGTAGGGCTTGAAGAAATCGACGTCGCAGACCAGCAGCGAAAGCGGCAGTCCGGAGCGCTGGGCGCGGCGAAATTCCACGTGCTCGGTTTCGTCGAAGCAGCGTCGATTGGGCAGTCCGGTAAGCGGATCGCTGAGCGACAGCTCTTCCAGCCGCGCATTGGCGCTGCGCAGGGCCTCCTGGGAGGCCAGCAGGTCGCGCAGCTGCGCCTGGTGGTGGGAGGCGTGCAACAGCAGCTGGGTGGTCATGTTGATCAGGGCGCGTTCATCGGTGCGCCAGTCGCCTGCCAGATCACGCCCGAAGAGCAGCAGCCCATACTCGTCGTCGGCGGTGCGCAGGTGGACCAGGCCCAGGGCTTCGTTGCCCAGCGCCAGCAAGGGCGCCGCCGCCTCACCGAGGGCGGTGACGAGCGCTGCGCGACTGGCGAAGATACCGGGTACCTCGGGCTCCAGCAGGGTCTCCAGGCGCTCGCCGCAGTGGGTCGGCAGCAGCATGCCCAGCGCCGGCTCGGCCGCGCCGGACCAGCCCTGGTATAGCCGATACGCGGCATCCTGGGCGTGGCGCTTGAACCAGAAGGCCTGCCGCGCCCCCAGGCGCTGGGCCACCTCCTGCAGGCAAACCTGGCAATGCCGGTCGAACTGGTCGCAGGGCGCATTGATCAGCTGGTTGGACAACCCGAGGATGGTTTGCTGGGCCGTCGCCAGCGCCTCGAGCTCCGCCGGTCGCTCGCGCACCCGGTCCGCCAGGCGATCGCGATGGGCGGCCAGCTCTTCCTCGTGCCGATGCTGCTGGGCGAGGTAGCCCGCCAGGT
>CAUQPA010000611.1:0-3008 GCA_963519325.1 uncultured Pseudomonas sp.
CGCCCCTGGCCGGTCGCCTGGCGCTGCCCTGGCTACTGCTGGCCACGCCCTACGTCAGGCCCGGCGGCCTGGGCGATCTCCTCAGTCGGCACCTGCCGCGCAGGGCGCTCAAGCGGGTCCTGGCGCTGGGCGCCGTCGGCCTGGTCCTGCTGCCCCAGGGGTTCATCGCGCTGCTGGTGACCCTCGTGGTGACGCTGCTCGTACGGCGGGCCCTGTGCCAGCGCCTGGGCGGCACCACCGGCGACACCGCCGGCGCGCTCCTGGAAATCACCGAAACCGCGGTAGTGGTGGCGCTGGCCCTGGCGCTACGCTGAAAAATCGCCACAAGCGTGAGTCAGCGGGGATTTTGCGACCTTCGTCCTTGAACGCCTCGGTTTAAACCGTTAATAAGGCGCGTGGCACCGCGCCGAGCGCAGCCACCTCGGTGCGGGCGGGTCCAAGGGGGAGTCGTCGTCAGCTGGACAAGGAGCCCCAATGCCCGATGCGTCTCAAGGCGCCGGTTCGATCCAGGAAAGCGCCCCCGCGGCGCTGCTTCGCCTCAAACCGCGCAGCCTGTTCGCCAAGTTCTTCCTGGCGTTCATCCTGGTCGATGCCCTGGGCACCCTGCTGTTCACCCTGAACGGCTACCAGCAGGCCCGCGACGCCAGCAGCCAGAGCATCGACTACCGGCTGATGAGCGCGGCCCTGGCGCTGCCCGAGATCGTCGGCGAAGACTACCTGGCCCAGTTGCAGGACCCGGCCAAGGCCGATCCCGAGCGCTACCGGCGCATGCTGATCAGCCTGGACCGCTACGCCCGCAAGGCCGGCCTGGCCTCGCTCTACGCCTTCGTCAAGGAAGGCTCGGACATTCGTTTCATCATGGATTCGGCCAACGAGGAAGAGATCCGCGTCGGCTACTTCGGCGACTATCGCCAGCTATACGAGCAGGCACCTCCGGAACTCGGAGCGGTCTTCATCGATCATCAACCTCGTTTCGCGGAATACCAGGATAACTTTGGCAGTTTCCGTTCCCTGTTCCTGGCCATTCCCGGGCAGGACGGGCAAGCAGTCGTCATAGGGGCGGATATGTTCATGGAAGGAATAGCAGCGGCAGAGCAGTCGGCTCTGCTGGAGTCGCTGCTCATAGGGGCGCTGATCTTCGCCATGGGCGCCCTGGTCAGCCGGATACTGGCCGGTGCCCTCAATCGCTATCTCGCGCGCCTCGGCCAGGCGACCGAGCGCATCGCCGATGGCGACTACCAACTCGGGTTGAAAGAAGGGCGCGACCCGGTCGGCCGCCTGGGCCGTGCCATGAACCAGATGGGCGCCGCCCTGGCCGCCCGCGAGCGGCGGATCAGCCAGCTGGCGTTTCGGGACATGCTCACGCGCCTGCCCAACCAGGTACGACTGGTGCTGGAAATCCGCCAGCGCCTCGAGCGTGCGGCGGCCGGGCGCTTCGCCGTGCTGCTGCTCGACGTCGCCAACTTCCGCAACATCAACGAACTGCTCGGCCAGGAGGGCGGGGACAAGATCCTGCGCCACCTGGCGCGCCGGCTGCGGGTCGCCGCGCCGGAGGAGAACGGCGTGGCGCGGATCGGCGCCGATACCTTCGTGCTGCTGCTGCCCTGGTTCGACCGCGGCTCGGCCGATGCCGCGCTGCTGTCGCTGCGCAACCTGGTGGAGAAGCCCTTCGTCAGTGGCAACCAGCGCGTGTCGCTGCGCATCACCTTCGGCATCGCCTGCTACCCCGAGCACGGCGGCAGCGCCGAAGCCCTCCTGGCCAATGCCGAGACGGCCCTGCAGGACGCGCGCCGCCAGCAGCTCCCCTATGCCTTCCACGACCCGGACCAGGAACGCCAGCGCCAAATGGGCATCGCCATGCTCGACGCCCTGGACCTGGCGGTGGACCACGATCAGTTGCGTCTTTACCTGCAACCCAAGATCGGCCTGCCGGACGGCCGCGTCGAGGGCGCCGAGGTACTGATCCGCTGGCAGCACCCGGAACTGGGACTGCTCAAGCCGGACGCCTTCGTCGGCATCGCCGAACAGAGCCGCAAGATCTGCGACATCACCCTCTGGGTACTGGAACGCTGCATGCGCCTGCAGCGCGAGCGGCAGCTCGGGGCGCTCAAGCTCAACGTCAATCTCTCGCTGCTCGACCTCGAGCACCCGGCGTTCATCGGCCGCATCGGCCGGCTGCTGGACGAGACCGGCGCCGTCGCCTGCGGCTTCTGCCTGGAGATCACCGAGTCCCGGGCCATGAGCAATCCGGTGCAGGTCCTCGACTGCCTGCGCCAGCTCAAGGCGATGGGCTTCGAGCTGTCCCTGGACGACTTCGGCGCGGGGCATTCCTCGCTGGCCTGCCTGAGCAGCTTTCCCATCGACGAGCTGAAGATCGACCGCCAGTTCATCGAGCACTGCCACCTGCCGGGCGACCAGGAGGTGATTCGCCTGCTGGTCCAGCTCGGGCAGCTGCGCGGACTGCGGGTGGTGGCCGAAGGGGTGGAGACCCCCGCGGCGCTGCAGGTGCTCACCGACCTGGGGTGCGACCAGATCCAGGGCCAACTCGCGGCCGGCGCCCTGTCGCTGGACGACTTCCAGCAATGGTATGCCGCACAGGCGCAGGGCTACTGGCAGCTCAGGGCCTGACGGACGTCGCGGCGAGCACGGGCGGCAGGCGCTCGACCAGTTCGTCGAGCACCAGGCGCACGCGGAAGGGCAGTTGCCGGGTGTCCGGCCAGACCGCCTGAATCACGATGGGCCGGGCCTGCTCGGCGAAATTCAGGGCGACCAGCTGGCCCTCGCGCAGGGCCGTTTCGACCAGCCAGTTCGGCAGGCGGGTCACACCGAGGCCGCGGCAGGCGGCCAGCAGCATTGCGTCGAGATCGTCCAGCAAGAGCCGGGCGGGTGGGCGCACCTCCCGCAGGCGCCCGGAAGCCTCCTCGAAGACCCAGCTCGCACCCTCGGCGCCGCGGCTGTAGAGCACGGCTGGCTGGGTCGCCAGCGCGTCGAGGGTAAGGGGCGTGCCC
>CAUQPA010000612.1:0-3007 GCA_963519325.1 uncultured Pseudomonas sp.
CGGCAACCGTTATCCCCCTCCAGCCCATCGGCCAAAGCCGGTTCCGCTCCCGGCAACCCCCCTCGGCCAGCCCCGGTTTCGGCGAGCCGCGGCCCCGTCCTGGCGCAGCGCCAGTTCGGGATACCGGTGCTGGCGATACTGGGCTGCGCCTTGATCGTAGGCACGGCGGTGGGGATACCCCTCGGCGTGCTCACCTACGGCACCGAGATCTATTCGGCAGTGATGGACGGCCTGGCGGCTTTCTGATCCGGGCCCCAGCTGGTGTTGGGCCCGAGCAGGTCCCCGCCGTCTTCTGGACGCCTGAGCGGAGCGCGCGCCTGGCAGCAGGCGCGGCGCTTTCAGTCGTCGATGGTCCCCAGGAGCGTACCGGCCGGATGATAGCCGCCCGGTTGCTGGGCGATCACCAGGCGGCCCGCGCAGGGCGCGGTCACCTGGGTTTCCATCTTCATCGCCTCCATCACGGCGACGACCTGGCCGGCCGCTACGGTCTCGCCCTCCGCGACGACCCAGGCATGCAGGTTGCCCGCGACGGCGGCGACCACCGCATTGGCCTGGCGCTCGGGGCTGCCTTCGTCCGCCTTGGCCAGCCCTTCGCCCGGCGCTGCCATCGCCAGGCCGCGGAGCAGGGCGCTGGGCAGGCCGAGGGCATGGCGGCGGCCATCGATCTCGACGAAGGTGCGCAGCACGCCGTCGTCCGCCGGCTCGCTGCGTGGCGCCAGGGCGATCTGCTCGGCGAATACCGTTTCGATCCAGCGGGTGTGTACCGCGAAGGCTCCGCCGGTGAAGTCGGCGTGGTCCATCACCGCCTGGTGGAAGGGCAGCACCGTGGCCACGCCTTCCACGCTGAACTCGGCCAGGGCACGGCGGGCGCGGGCGATGGCCTGCTCGCGGGTGGCGCCGGTGACGATCAGTTTGGCGACCATGGAGTCGAAGTTGGGCGCCACCTGGGAGCCGGCCGCTACGCCGCTGTCCAGGCGGATGCCGGGACCGCTGGGCGCGCGGAAGGCGGTGATGGGCCCGGGGGTAGGCAGGAAGCCGCGACCCGGGTCCTCGGCGTTGATGCGGAATTCGAAGCTATGCCCACGCGGCGCCGGGACCTCGCTGAAGGACAGCGGCAGGCCGTCGGCGATGCGCAGTTGCTCGATTACCAGGTCCAGGCCGCTGGTTTCCTCGGTGACCGGATGCTCCACCTGCAGGCGCGTGTTGACCTCCAGGAAGGACAGGGTGCCGTCCTGGCTCAGCAGGAATTCCACGGTACCGGCGCCGACGTAGCCGGCGGCGGCGCAGATGTCGCGCGCGGCGGCGTGGATGCGCTGGCGCAGGACGTCGTCGAGGAAGGGCGCGGGCGCTTCTTCCACCAGCTTCTGGTTGCGCCGCTGCAGCGAACAGTCGCGGGTGCCCACCACCTCGACCCGGCCATGGCGGTCGGCCAGGACCTGGGCTTCGATGTGCCTCGGACGGTCGAGGAAGCGCTCGACGAAGCATTCGCCACGGCCGAAGGCGGCAGTGGCCTCGCGGACCGCCGATTCGTACAGCTCGGCCACCTCGTCCAGGCGCCAGGCCACCTTGAGTCCGCGTCCACCACCGCCGAAGGCCGCCTTGATGGCGATGGGCAGGCCGTGCGCCTCGGCGAAGGCCAGCACCTCGGCGGCGCCGCTCACCGGGTCCTCGGTGCCGGCCACCAGCGGGGCACCGACGCCCAGGGCGATGCGCCGGGCCTGCACCTTGTCGCCCAGGGCGTCGATGGTATCCGGATTCGGACCGATCCAGGTCAGGCCGGCTGCCTGTACCGCGCGGGCGAAGTCGGCGCGCTCGGAAAGGAAGCCATAGCCGGGATGGACGGCATCGGCACCGGCGCGGCGGGCCACGTCGAGCAGCTTGGCGATGTCCAGGTAGGTCTCGGCTGGACGCTGGCCGTCCAGGCCATAGGCCTCGTCGGCCAGGTGCACGTGCAGAGCGTCGAAGTCGGCGTCGGCATAGACGGCTACCGAGGCCACGCCGTAGTCACGGCAGGCGCGGACGATGCGGACGGCGATCTCGCCGCGGTTGGCGATCAGGACTTTTTTCATGGGGTGTTCTCGGCAGCAGGGGAGGCGCTGGGGCGCAGTTCAGCGAAGGGGCCCAGCGGATTGAAGCGAATGCGGGCACCGACCGGGATCTGCCCGGCCAGGTCCAGGTGGTGGCTGGCGACGGCGCCGATCACCGGATAGCCGCCGGTGAGCGGATGGTCGGCGAGAAACAGCACCGGCTGGCCGTTGGGCGGCACCTGGATGGCGCCCAGGGCAGTGCCTTCGCTGGGCAGCTCGCCGGCCACCTGGCGTTCCAGGGGCGTCTCGCCGGCCAGGCGGATGCCGACCCGGTCGGACTGGGGCGTGACGCGCCAGCTCTGCCCGGCCAGGGTCTCCAGGGCGGCGGCGGTGAACCAGTCGCTGCGCGGGCCGAGGACCACGTCGAGCACCACCTCCTGGTCGGCGCTGGGCAGCGCCAGGGGTGCGGTTTCGCTGCAGGACACGGCAGCGCCAGCGACCGTGGGATAAAAGCCCAGGCGGTCGCCAGCGGCCAGGGGCGCCGGGCCGACATTGGCCAGGGTGTCGCGCGCCAGGCTGCCCAGCACCGGGGCCACGGCGAAGCCGCCGCGCAGTGCCAGGTAGCTGCGCAGGCCCGCGGGCGGACTGCCCAGGCTCAGGCGGTCGCCGTCTTCCAGGAGGAAGGGCTGATAGGGTGCGGGCTGCAACCGCCGTCCGGCACGGGTCAGCACCTCCAGCGGCGCCGGGGCGCCGGTGACGGCGACCAGGGCCTGGCCGTGACAGACGCAGCTGAAGCCACCCAGCAGGATTTCCAGGCAGCCGCTGTCAGGCGCATTGCCCACCGCGCGATTGGCCGCGCGCAGGGCGCCGCGATCCAGGGCGCCGGAAGCGGAGACGCCCTGGCCGGTCTGGCCCGGACGGCCGAGATCCTGTAGCAGGGTACGCAGGCCGGGGCTGAGGATGTCCAGATACTCCGCGGT
>CAUQPA010000613.1:0-3001 GCA_963519325.1 uncultured Pseudomonas sp.
ATCCTGACCCCCACCGGGCGCAGCCTGACCCCGGCGGCCCAGGCCTTCGTCGCCTTGCTCCGGGAGCGGCTGCAGGTGCTCTAGTACTCGAAGGGCTGCCCCAGCTCCTGTTGCAGCCAGTCCAGAAAGCGCCGCACCCGGGCGTAGCGCGAGTGCGCCCGGGGAAACACCAGGTGGTGAGCGGCCACCGGCAGGTCGTCGTCCTGGGGCAGCACCCGCACCAGATCACCGCGGGCCAGATAGTCCGCTGCCAGCACCGTGCTCTCCAGGGCGAAGCCCAGGCCATGGCGGGCGGCTTCCAGGGTCATGTAGGAGCGATCGAAACTCAGGGTGTAGGGGCGTTCCGGCAGCGCCAGGCCCTGCTGGGCGAACCAGTTGGGCCACTTCATCAGAGTGGCCTCGGACAGAATCAGCTCGCTGTGCAGCAGATCCGCCGGCGAGTGGATCGGACGTTTTTCCAGCAACTGCGGCGCGGCCAGGACCGCCAGGCGCTCGCGCTGCAGGGTGCGGATCTCCAGGTTCGGCCAGCTGGGCAGGCCGTGGCGGATGTCGATGTCCACCTTGTCGCGGCTGAAGTGCAGGGATTCGTAGGAGCAGGAGAGATTGATCTGCAGGTCGGGATGGCTCTGGCGGAACTGTTCCAGCCGTGGCATCAGCCAGAGCAGGCCGAAGCTCGGCGCCGAGTGCAGGCGCAGGCATTCCAGGCCGGCATCGCTGGCGGCGCGATCCGTGGCCATGGCCAGCCGGTGCAGCACCTCGCTGACCTCTTCGAGGTATTGCTCCCCGGCCGGGGTCAGGGTCATGCCGCGCGCGCCGCGGACGAAGAGGGCACGCCCCACCAGGGCTTCGAGCTTGGCCAGCTGATGGCTGACCGCCGAGGGCGTCAGCGCCAGTTGCTCGGCGGCGCGGGCGACGTTGGCGAAGCGGGCGGTCTGCTCGAAGGCTTGAAGGGCTTTCAGGGGTGGCAGGGAAAGCGTCTTGCCGGAATCCATGAGTTGTGGGTCCTGTGGCCAGTTCGAGGTCGATTCTCAGGTGGCAAGACCCGACTGCCAAGCCGCAGGCATGAATTTTATTCAGCACGGTCTGACGCAGGCTGCGTTGCTGGGGCCCTGGGACGGGGGCACTCTGGCCCTCAGCGACAGCCCTCCACAACAACAAGAAGGATAGCGTCATGCCCCTGCATTCCCTGCTGCTGCAAGACAAGATCGCCCTCGTCACCGGTGCCGCCTCCGCCCGCGGCATCGGTCGAGCCACGGCCCAGGCCTTCGCCGCCCAGGGCGCGCGGGTCATCATCCTCGACCTCGATGCCAGCGCCGCGCGGGATGCCGCCGCCAGCCTCGGCGAAGGTCACCTGGGCCTGGCGGCCAACGTGGCCGACGAGGCCCAGGTCAGGGCCGCGGTCGACCAGGCGCTCGCCCACTACGGTCGCCTCGACGTGCTGGTCAACAACGCCGGCATCACCCAGCCGGTGAAGACCCTGGAGATCGGCCGCGCCGACTACGACCGCATCCTCGACGTCAACCTGCGCGGCACCCTGCTGATGTCCCAGGCGGTGATCCCGGCCATGCGCGAGCAGGGTGGTGGCAGCATCGTCTGCCTGTCCTCGGTGTCCGCCCAGCGTGGTGGTGGCATCTTCGGCGGTCCCCACTACAGCGCCGCCAAGGCCGGGGTGCTGGGCCTGACCAGGGCCATGGCGCGGGAATTCGGGCCGGACGGCATCCGCGTGAATGCCCTGACCCCCGGCCTGATCCAGACCGATATCACCGGCGGATTGATGCATGACGAGCGCCGCCAGTCGATCATCGACAGTATCCCCCTGGGTCGCCTGGGCGAGCCCAGGGACGTGGCCAATGCCGCGCTGTTCCTGGCCAGCGATCTCTCCGGCTACCTGACCGGCGTCACCCTGGACGTCAACGGCGGCATGCTGATCCACTGATCGCCCCCTCGTTTTCAACGCTCTGCATCGACAAGGATGCCGCGCCTGCGGCGTCCATAACAACAAGAGATCAGACCATGACTACGCTCACCCTGGCAGCGGCCACCTCGGCGCGCGCCAACGCCTATCGCAAGACCGCCTGGCGGCTGATGCCCTTCCTGATGCTGTGCTACTTCTGCGCCTATCTGGACCGGGTCAACGTCGGCTTCGCCAAGCTGCAGATGATGAACGACCTGGCCCTGAGCGAAGCCGTCTACGGCCTCGGCGCCGGCATGTTCTTCCTCGGCTATTTTCTCTGCGAGGTGCCCAGCAACATCATCCTGCACAAGGTCGGCGCCCGCCGCTGGATCGCCCGCATCATGATCACCTGGGGCATCCTTTCCGGGATGTTCGCCTTCGTCGAGACGGCCTGGCAGTTCTACCTGCTGCGCTTCCTGCTCGGCGTGGCCGAGGCCGGCCTGGCGCCGGGCCTGCTGCTCTATCTCACCTACTGGTTTCCTTCCTACCGCCGCGCTCGCATGACGGTGCTCTGGTTCGTCGCCATCCCGCTGTCGGGCATGATCGGCGGACCGCTGTCGGGCTGGATCATGAATCAGTTCGCCGGCGTCCATGGCTGGGCCGGCTGGCAGTGGATGTTCGTCATCGAAGCCATCCCCACGGTGGTGGTGGGGCTGATGGTGCTCGGCTACCTCAAGGATGGCGTGCACCAGGCGACCTGGCTGGACGACGAGGAAAAGGCGCTGATCCAGAAGGAACTGGCCGAGGACAACCAGCACAAGACCGAACACGCCAGCGTGCGCGACTTCATCCGTGATCGCCGGCTGTGGCTGCTGGCCGCCATCTACTTCTGCGTGGTCATGGGCCAGTACGCCATCACCTTCTGGCTGCCGACCCTGGTGCGCAATTCGGGGGTCGCCGATCCGCTGCACATCGGCCTGCTCACCAGCCTGCCCTATATGTGCGCCATCGTCGCCATGCTGCTGGCCGGGCGCAGTGGGGACTGGCACCGCGAGCGCCGCTGGCACCTGGTGATTCCCATGCTGCTGGGCGCCTGCGGCCTCAGTC
>CAUQPA010000614.1:0-2990 GCA_963519325.1 uncultured Pseudomonas sp.
CCGTGATAGGGGTGTACGACTGGGAGCGTGACATCCGCCAGTGCCTGCGCATCGATCTCACCATGGGCTGGGATATCCGCGCGGCTGCCGAGAACGACGAACTCGAGCACACCCTGAACTATGCAGCGGTGGCCGAGCGTATCACCACCTTCGCCCACGAGGCGTCTTTCGAGCTGGTCGAAACCTTCGCCGAGCGCCTGGCTGCGCTGCTACAGGCGGAATTCGCCCTGCCTTGGCTACGCCTGCGCATCACCAAGCCCGGTGCGGTACCGACCGCTCGCGGCGTGGGCGTGGAGATCGAGCGGGGGCAGGCGTGACCAGGGTCTATCTCGGACTGGGCAGCAACATCCAGCGCGAACGCCACCTGGGCATGGCCCTCGATGAGCTCGCGACCCTGCTCACCGATCTGCACTGCTCGCCGGTGTTCGAAAGCGAGGCCGTAGGCATTCGCAGTGCGCCCTTCCTCAATCTGGTGGTAGGGGGCGAGACTAATCTCGATCCCGCGGCGCTGAGCCAGCACCTCAAGGCCATCGAAACCCGTAGTGGACGCTATGCACCGGATCGCCAGGGCCTGCCGCTGGACATCGACATCCTGCTCTATGGCGACCTGACTGGCGAGATCGCCGGCCTGACCCTGCCCCGCGCCGAGATCCTGCGCAACGCCTTCGTGCTCTGGCCATTGGCGCTGCTGACCGGTGCGCGGCGGCATCCCGGCAACGGCCAGAGCTTCGACGAGCTATGGCAGGAGATGCGTGGCCAGACGACCCAGGTGCTGCGGCCGGTGGCGTTCCGCTGGAAGGATGTCGAGCTGACACCGACGACGCTGCTCAACGCCGATCGGGTGTAGCGCGGCGGTCGTTGGGCTTCGCTGCGCTCAACCCAACCTACGGGAGCTCTTCCCTCTTTCCCTTTGGGAAAGGCTGGGGTGAGGGCCACTCGAGTGCATGTGGCTTCGCTACGCTTAGCCCGAGCCTACTAGCGTAGGTTGGGTTGAGACGGTTCTATCGTCGAAGCCCAACAAGAGGCTTCAACCTTGGGCAATGTTGGGCTTCGCTGCGCTCAACCCAACCTACGAAAGCTGCGCCAGGGCATCGATGCGGGCCTGCTTGAGGGCCTCGCCCAGGGCGGCACCCTTGAAGCCCTGGGCGACCAGGGGCTGGACCTCGACCCCACGCAATACCTCGGCCGCCTGACTCAGCAACGCCAGCGGCGGCTGCCCCTCATCGGTTCTGGCTGCCGCTGCGCAGGCGCAGGCCTGGAGGAATTCCTCGAAGCGCGCCGGGCGCCGCAGCACATCGAACGCCTGCAGCAATTCGAACCAGGCCTGCGGGGTCAGCTGCGCTGCCTGCAGGGCGGTGGACCAATGACGGGCCAGCAGCAGCGCCAGTTCGGCGGGGTCACGTGGGACCTTGAGACGGGCGTTGATAGCGGCCTGTCGCTCCTCGGGTACGTCCAGCAGCAGGCAGGCCCAGCGCACGTTCAGCGAGGCCTGGACTTCGGCGGTCTGGCGCAGGATGGCATGGACCCGCGCACCCGGCTCGGGCTGCTCGTCGGCGAACCCGGCAGCCACCTCCGGCAGCAGCACGGCCAGGGCACCGCAGTCATGCAGTACGCGGATGAAGATATCGGGCCGCTCTTCGAGCAGGGCGCGGGAGATTTCCTTCCACAGTCGCTCGGCGGTCAGAGCATCGAGCTCGCCGCTGGCGACCATTTCTCGCATCAGCAACAGCGTCTCGGGCGCCACCTGGAAGCCTAGGGCGCTATAGCGAGCGGCGAAGCGAGCAACGCGCAGCACGCGCAGGGGGTCTTCGGCGAAGGCCGGCGAGACGTGGCGCAACAGGCGCGCCTGGAGATCGGCACGACCGCCATAGGGGTCTATGACGTTGCCCTCAGCGTCCTCGGCCATGGCATTGACGGTAAGGT
Source organism: uncultured Pseudomonas sp. (assembly GCA_963519325.1). GTDB lineage: Bacteria > Pseudomonadota > Gammaproteobacteria > Pseudomonadales > Pseudomonadaceae > Chryseomonas. The sequence continues at coordinate 1,924 of CAUQPA010000614.1, forward strand.
CGCGACGGATCAGGTCCTGTTCGAGGGTGACGTCGGGCGCCGCGTGGAAGGTGAAGCCGCCGTAGCCGCGGCCGCTCTTGCGTTCGGTGCGGGCCAGGGCGTACTCCTCGCCGGTCTGCGGATGCAGGAAGACCGGGAAGTCGGCCCCGACCGGACGATAGCCCTGGGCGGCGAGGGCTTCGGCGCTGGCGCCCACCACGACCCAGTCGACCTCGGTGACGGGGCGACCGAGCAGGCGATCACGGACGGCGCCGCCCACCTTGTAGATTTGCATAGAAAAAGACCTCCTTGCGGAGGTCTAGGATAGCCTGAAAGCGCAGCCGGCTCAGATCGGCGAGGCCAGATCCAGCCGCCGGTCGTGGTCACGGCTCTCATGACGGGGCGGTACCTGGAAGCTCTGGGCGACGTCTTCGCCTCTCATGCTTTCCAGGCGGATGTCGAAACCCCACAGCCGATGCAGGTGTCGGAGCACCTCTTCCGTGGAGTTGCCCAGCGGCTTGCGGTCGTGCTGGAAGTGGCGAAGGGTGAGGGAGCGATCGCCGCGCCGGTCGACGTTCCAGATCTGCACGTTGGGCTCGCGGTTGCCCAGGTTGTACTGGGCGGCGAGCTGTTCGCGGATCAGGCGATAGCCGCCGTCGTCGTGGATGGCCGCTACCTCCAGTTCGTCGCGCTGGTCGTCATCGAGGATGCTGAACAGCTTGAGGTCACGGATCACCTTGGGCGAGAGGAACTGCAGGATGAAGCTCTCGTCCTTGAAGCTCTTCATGGCGAAGGTGACGGTGGCCAGCCAGTCGCTGCCGGCGATATCGGGGAACCAACGACGGTCTTCCTCCGTGGGATCCTCACAGATCCGCCGGATGTCGCGGAACATGGCAAAACCCAGGGTGTAGGGATTGATGCCACTGTAGTAGGGGCTGTCGAAGCCCGGCTGGTAGATCACCCCGGCGTGGGACTGCAGGAACTCGAACATGAAGCCGTCGGTGACCAGGCCTTCGTCGTAGAGGTCGTTGAGCAGGGTGTAGTGCCAGAAGGTTGCCCAGCCCTCGTTCATCACCTGGGTCTGGCGC
>CAUQPA010000615.1:0-2989 GCA_963519325.1 uncultured Pseudomonas sp.
GTCCATGCGCCTGCGCGGCCTGGAGGACGAGCTGGGCGTGGAGCTGGTGCGGCGCGGCCAGCGTTTCGAGGGCTTCACCGAGGCCGGTCAGCGCATCCTCGCCTGGGCCCGCACCCTGATGGCCGCCCACGACGGCCTCTATGCCGAGGCCCAGGCCTTCCAGGGACAGCTGGTGGGGACCCTGAGGGTCGGCCTGGTACCGCTGGCCAGCTTCGACCCCATGCCGCTGCTCCAGCACCTGCGCCAGCTGCACCCGAAGCTGCATTTCCAGCTGCAGGTACTGAGCACCGAGCGCATCCTGGAAGCCGTAGCCAGCAATCGCCTGGAGCTGGGCATCTCCTACCTGGAGCACCTGGACCCGGCACGCTTCGACAGCCTCACCCTGACCGAGACCCGCATGGGGCTGCTCTATGACGAGCGCCATTTCACCTTCGACCAGGCGGCGCTGGATTGGCAGGCGGTGGCCGGACTGCCGCTGGGCCTGCTCACCGGCGCCATGCATTTCCGCCAGTCGGTGGATCATGGCTTTCGCAGTCTCGGGCTGACGCCCCAGCCGGTGCTGGAGACCGATGCCGTCTACCTGCTGTTGCAGGCGGTCAACGCCGGGCTGTGCTGCGCCGTGGTGCCTCTCGCGGGCGGCTTCGACCGCCTGACGCCCCATGCCCGGCTGGTTCCCATCGCCACCGCCCGTACCCTGACCCCCCTGGGGCTGCTCATTCGTCGGACCGAACCCCGACTGGCGGTTGCCGACGCCTGCTTCCAGGCGATCAAGGCGCTCTATGCCGAGAGTGATAGATAGGGTTTATCAAGGCATTGGGCATAGCGATTAGACGCCCTGGGGTCCGCTGGTTAATCTTTGATCTGTGTCAAACCGCCGCAGGTCGTTTTCCGCCATGTCCCAGGAGTCGCCAGATCCCGTCGCCCCGCTGCCCGCTGGCTATGCCTTCGCCGAGCTGGAGCAGCCTGCCGTGCGCGGCGAGCAGCCACTGGCCGAAGAGGTGGCGCTGGCCATCGCCTACAATGGCATCAGCCATGCGGTGATGATGGCGACGCCGGCCAATGTGGAAGACTACGTGGTCGGTTTCAGCCTCAGCGCCGGCATCGTCGACGCCATCGACGACATCTATGGCATCCAGGTGCGGCGCGTCGGCGAAGCCCTGAATGTCGACGTCGAGATCAGCAGCCGTACCTTCTGGGCGCTCAAGCAGCAGCGCCGCCAGCTGGCCGGTACCAGCGGTTGCGGCCTGTGCGGGGTCGAGGCCCTGGAGCAGGCGCTGCCGCAGCTGGATCGGCTGCGCAAGGTGCCGCTGCCGCCGGCCGCCCACCTGCACGACCTGCGCCAGCGTATCGATGCCGCCCAGGACCTGGGCCAGCGCAGCGGCGCGGTGCATGCCGCGCTGTTCATCGACGGCCAGGGCGAACTGACCCTGTGCCGCGAGGACATCGGCCGGCACAACGCCCTGGACAAGCTCATCGGCGCCCTGCTGCGCCAGCGCCAGCCGGTGCGCGAAGGCTGCGTGGTGGTCACCAGTCGCTGCAGCCTCGAACTCATCCACAAGGCGGTGCGCGCCGGGCTCGCCACCCTCATCACCCTGTCGGCCCCCACCGGGCTGGCCGTGGAATGGGCGCGCCGCCATCGTCTCAACCTGATCCACCTGCCACACCGGTCGCCGCCGCGGGTCTATGCCCCGGCACCGGTGGCCCCTTGATCCCACGGGAATCGCCATGAACAAACCTCAGCAGTCCTTCAAACCCTATCAAGGCCCCGCCGCCGGCTGGGGCGCCCTGAAGAGCGTGGTGCACTTCTGGCTCGACAGCGGCAACGCCTTCAAGAATCTGCGTACGCTGCTCAAGACCAACCAGGACCACGGCTTCGACTGCCCCGGCTGCGCCTGGGGCGAGGCACCGGAAAACGGCCTGGTGAAGTTCTGCGAGAACGGCGCCAAGGCGGTCAACTGGGAAGCCACCAAGCGCCGCGTCGACGCCAGCTTCTTCGCCCGCCACAGTGTGACCTCGCTGCTGGAGCAGAGCGACTACTGGCTCGAGTACCAGGGCCGGCTGACCGAGCCGCTGCGCTATGAAGCGGCCACCGATCGCTACGTGCCCATCGGCTGGGACGCCGCCTTCGCGCTGATCGCCAAGGAACTCAAGGCCCTGGCCAGTCCCGACGAGGCCGAGTTCTACACTTCCGGCCGCGCCAGTAACGAGGCGGCCTTCCTCTATCAGCTGTTCGTGCGCGCCTATGGCACCAACAACTTCCCTGATTGCTCGAACATGTGCCACGAGGCCAGTGGCGTGGGCCTGGGCCGCAGCATCGGCGTCGGCAAGGGCACCGTGACCTATCACGACCTGGACGAGGCCGACGCCATCTTCGTCATCGGCCAGAACCCCGGCACCAACCACCCGCGCATGATCGAGACCCTGCGCAACGCGGTGAAGCGCGGTGCCCAGGTGGTGTGCTTCAACCCGCTCAAGGAGCGCGGCCTGGAGCGCTTCCAGCACCCGCAAAGTCCGCTGGAAATGCTCACCAACGATTCGCGGCCGACCAACACCGCCTATTTCCGCCCGGCCCTGGGTGGCGACATGGCGGCCCTGCGCGGCATCGCCAAGTACCTGCTGCAATGGGAGCGCGAGGCGGCCGCCAAGGGCGCCAAGCGGGTCTTCGACCACGACTTCATCGCCGCCCATACCCTGGGCGTGGACGACTACCTGGCGCAGGTCGACGCCACCTCCTGGGAGCTGATCGAGCGCCAATCGGGGCTGTCGCTGCACGAGATCGAGCAGGCCGCGCGCATGTATGCCCGTGCCGAGAAGGTCATCATCTGCTGGGCCATGGGCATCACCCAGCACCGCCATTCGGTGGCCACGGTTCAGGAGATCGCCAACCTGCAGCTGCTCTGCGGTCACATCGGCCGGCCCGGCGCCGGCCTCTGCCCGGTGCGCGGCCACAGCAACGTGCAGGGCGACCGCACCATGGGCATCGACGAGA
>CAUQPA010000616.1:0-2985 GCA_963519325.1 uncultured Pseudomonas sp.
GCCATGGCCAGGTCCGCCGCGGCGGCCTGGCGCAGCCGCTGCTCGATCACCGCCCAGGGCTTGAGGTTGTCGGACAGGGAGATCAGGCAGAAGTCGTGGCCCAGGGGCGCCCCCGCCAGGGCGGCGCTGGCCATGGCCGCGGTGATGCCCGGCAGGATCTCCAGCTCCACCGCTGCCCAGCGCGGATCCGCGGCGCCTTCCAGCACCTCCAGCACCGCCGCGGCCATGGCGAAGACCCCCGGATCACCGGACGACACCATGACCACGCGCCGACCGCTGGCGGCCAATTCGAAGGCGTGACGGGCGCGCTGCAGCTCCTCGCGGTTGTCGCTGGCATGGGCCAGCTGGTCGGGTCGCAGGGGACCGGCCATGTTCACGTAGGTGGCATAGCCGAGCACGTCCTGGGCCTGGTCCAGGGTGCGGCGCACCACCGGGGCCATAAGTTCGGCCGCGCCGGGGCCGAGGCCCACCACGCTGAGGCGACCACGGCGTTGCCCGAGCCGATCGGCGTCCAGCGGCGTCGGGTGCAGGTGCAGGGCGATGCCACGCTCCTGGGCGCGGTCGACGGTCGCCTGGGCGAAGTCCGGGGTGCCGGCGTCGACGAATCTCAGCGGTACGTCCAGCGCCTGGCTCAGCTCGGCCAGGGCGGGCGTGGCCATGTCTTCCGCCCGCGCCAGGAGCACGGCGACGGCGCCTGGCGCATAGCCGGTACTGGCGAGCAATTCGCTGACGGCAGTCGCGGTGGCATCGGCGCGTACCGCCACCAGCACCGCGCGGGGATGGATCAGCAGGGTGTGGTCGTCGGTGCTGGCTAGTGGCGAGACCAGGATACGTTGTCGCGCGGCGGGATCGCGGGCCAGGGGCACCTCATCCAGCCAGGGCGCCTCGCCCTCGATGCGCACCGGCTCACCGGCCAGCAGATCGGCCACCCGGTGCTTGGCCACGTCGACGTCGGCCAGGGCATAGCCGGTAGGCGGATCGAGCAGGCAGGTGCCGAATCTCAGTTCGCCGCTGGTGGTGATGGCCGGGGCCACGCCCAGTAGCGTACCGAGCTGACGGGCCAGGCGATTGGCCCCGGCCAGGCCGCCCAGCAGCGGCACCACGGCGCTGCCGTCCTCGGCCACCGCCAGCACCGGCGGCTCAGCGGTCTTGTCGTCCAAAAGCGGCGCCAGGGTACGGATGACGATGCCGGCGGCGCAGAGCACCACCAGCGGCCGCTGCTGCCGATAGAGGTCACGCAGCTGGTCGCCGAAGGCATCGTAGCTGACATCGCCCTCGACCCGTCCGGCGAGGCCGTGCACCTGGCTACCCGGCAAGCCGGCTTGCAGGCGGCGGGCGGTGGCCAGGGCACCGGGGCCGAGGATGACGATGGCCGGGCTCAACCCTTCCATTTCACCCCCGGCACCACCACCAGCGAGAAATACGGCGAGGCCATGGGCTCCACCTCGTCCAGCGGCACGATGCGCTGGTTGCTCATGGTGGCGCGCTCGATATAGCGGGCGCGCGCGTCCAGGCCCAGCTCGCGCAAGACCTGGCGCACCTTGTCGAAGTTACGGCCGAGCTTCATCACCACGGCGGCGTCGGCGCTGGCCAGGCGCGCCTTGAGTTCCTCGGCGGAGAGCACCCCGGAGAGCACCGTGAGGGTCTGGTTGCGATAGACCAGCGGCAGGCCGAGCATGGCCACGCCGCCGAGCATGGAGCAGACCCCCGGTACCACCTGGGCTTCGTAGCGTTCGGCCAGGCGGTCGTGCAGGTACATGTAGGAGCCGTAGAAGAAGGGATCGCCCTCGCAGATCACCGCCACGTCGCGGCCGGCATCCAGGTGGTCGGCCACCTGGGCGGCGGCGGTGTCGTAGAAATCGGCGATCACCGTCTCGTAGGACAGCGGCGGCGCCAGCTTCTCGGTGGTCACCGGATAGACCAGCGGCAGGCGCTGCTGGCCATCCAGCAGATAGCCTTCGATGACGCCATAGGCATTGCCGCCCTGGCCGACATTGGCCTTGGCCTTGGCGACGAAATAGGCCACCACCGGCGCGCCCTGCAGCAGGCGCAGGGCCTTCACGGTGATGAGTTCCGGATCGCCCGGGCCGACGCCCAGGCCGAGCAGGCGGCCGGCCATCACTCCACCTCCGTGGCCAGGGCGTTGACCGCGGCGGCGGCCATGGCACTGCCACCGCGGCGGCCGCGGACGATGACATAGGGCACGCCGCGACTGTCGGCGGCCAGGGCGTCCTTGGACTCCATCGCCCCGACGAAACCTACCGGCATGCCGAGGATAAGTGCCGGCTTGGGGGCGCCGGCGTCGAGCATTTCCAACAGGTAGAACAGCGCCGTGGGGGCATTGCCGATCACCACCACGCTGCCGGCCAGGTGTGGCCGCCAGCGCTCCAGGGCCACGGCGGAACGGGTATTGCCCTGCTCGATGGCCAACTCGCGGATGCCGTCGTCGTGCAGGGTGCAAATGACCTGATTGTTCGCTGGCAAGCGAGTGCGAGTGACGCCCTCGGCGACCATGCGCGCATCGCAGAGGATGGGCGCACCGGCCGCCAGGGCCGCGCGACCGGCCGCGCCGGCACCCGGGGAAAAGGCCAGGTCCTGGACCACGTCGACCATGCCGCAGGCGTGGATCACCCGCACGGCGAGCTTTTCCAGGTCGGCAGGGATGGCCGAGAGATCGGCCTCGGCGCGGATGGTGGCGAAGGATTGGCGATAGATCGCCTGGCCGTCGCGTTCGTACTCAAGCATCACTAGGGCTCCGGGCCAGCCAGGCGGCGGCCTCGTCGAGAGAAAGGTGGGTGGCGCGCCGCCGGCCCGGACCGGGCTGGGTGGCGTCGCGCACGAAGAGGTCATAGCGGCCGGGGGCCACGGCCAGCAGCGTATGGGGTGCCTGGCCGGCCAGGGCGCAACTGCGCGGGCAGCCGGAGAGATGCACCGCCACGCCGGCCGGTAGCCGCTCGGCCAGGCGCAGGGCATCGCCCTTGGTAT
>CAUQPA010000617.1:0-2978 GCA_963519325.1 uncultured Pseudomonas sp.
GGACCGGGGCTTCAAGGTGGCGCTGGTCACCGACGGCCGCATGTCCGGCGCGTCGGGCAAGGTGCCGGCGGCGATTCACGTCTGTCCGGAAGCCATCGACGGCGGTCCGCTGGCCAAGGTCTGTGACGGCGATCTCATCCGCGTCGATGGCCGTACCGGTGACCTGAAGATTCTGGTGCCGGCGGACGAATGGATGGCCCGTCAGGCGGTCGAAGCGCCCCAGGGCACCGGGGTGGGCTGTGGTCGTGAGTTGTTCGCCTTCATGCGCGGCGCCATGAGCACGGCTGAATCCGGTGCCAGTGCATTTACTTCCAGCCTGGAGGCGCTGAAATGAGTTTGGCTTTGGTTGGCGACATCGGCGGCACGAATGCCCGCTTCGCCCTGTGGCGCGACGGTCGCCTGGAGGCCATCGAGGTCTTCGCCTGTGCGGATTACGCCTGTCCGGAAGACGCCGTACGCAAGTATCTGGGGCAGACCGGCGTGGCGCTGGACGATATCACCGCCGTGTGCCTGGCCTGCGCGGGCCCGGTGGGCGAGGGTGACTTCCGCTTCACCAACAATCACTGGGTGATCAAGCGCGAGCAATTCTGCCGCGAGCTGGGCCTGACCCATCTGCTGCTGATCAACGACTTCACCTCCATGGCGTGGGCCATCGCCCGTCTGGATCCGGCGGACTGCGTTCAGGTGCGCGACGGTATCGCCTTGCCGACCCGTCCCCGCCTGGTGATAGGTCCCGGTACCGGCCTGGGTCTCGCCAGTCTGGTGCCGAGCGGCAAGGATCGCTGGATCGTGCTGCCGAGCGAAGGAGGCCACGTCGACCTGCCGATCAATACCCAGCGGGAATTCGATATCTGGAAGATCCTCAAGCGCCAGTTCGGCAATCACGTCTCCGCTGAGCGCGTGGTGTCCGGCAGTGGCCTGGTCAACCTCTATCACGCGAGCTGCGAGTTGGATGGCCGGACCGCTGCCCTGCACAGCGCCGCGGACATCTGCGAGCTGGCACTCAAGGGCGATGCCTATGCCGATGCCGTGCTGGAGCAGTTCTTCATCTGGCTGGCCCGGGTCGCCGGCAACGCCGCCCTGACGCTGGGCGCCCTCGGTGGCGTCTACATCGCGGGCGGTATCCTGCCGCGCTTCGTCGAGCGCTTCCAGAGCGGGGCCTTCGCCCATGCCTTCGCCGACAAGGGCAAGACCAGCAGCGCCTACCTGAAAGACATTCCGGCCTGGCTGGTGACGGCCGAGTACCCGGGGCTGTTCGGCGCCGGGGTCGCGCTGGACCAGACCATCGCCGAAGCACGCAAGGGCTGATCGGTCCGGGGCAGGCGACTACTCAAGGTCGCCCGGCCCCGGTATGCTGCCGGCACTACCGGTAGCTGGCCCCTGGCCAGAACAACAAGAGCGAACATCGCCATGTCCATCCTGGGCAAATCCCTTCTCATCGTCGATGACGATGGGGAAATCCGTGAGCTTCTCGACACCTATCTCACCCGTGCCGGTTACCTGGTGCGCGCCGTCGGCGATGGCCGCGAGCTGCGCCGGGCACTCGGCGATTTCGTGCCCGACCTGCTGATTCTCGATGTCATGCTGCCGGGTGAAGATGGCTTCGCCCTCTGCCGCTGGATGCGCGAGCAGTCGAGCTGCCGCCAGGTGCCCATCATCATGCTCACCGCCAGCTCCGATGAGGCCGATCGCGTCATAGGTCTGGAGCTCGGCGCCGACGACTATCTCGGCAAGCCGTTCAGTCCGCGCGAGCTCCTGGCGCGCATCAAGGCATTGCTGCGCCGCGCCGGCTTCGGCGAGGCGCGCCCGGCCGTCGCGGGCTTGCTGACCTTCGACGACTGGCGCCTGGATCCAGTCAGTCACCGGCTGTTCCATCGCGATGGGGAGGAAGTGATCCTCTCGGGTGCCGACTTCACCTTGCTGAAGCTGTTTCTGGATCACCCGCAGCAGATCCTCGATCGCGACACCATCGCCAACGCCACCCGCGGGCGCGAGGTCCTGCCGCTGGAGCGGATCGTCGACATGGCGGTCAGTCGCCTGCGCCAGCGCCTGAGAGACACCGGCAAGTCTCCGCGGCTGATCCGTACCGTGCGTGGTTCCGGCTATCTGCTCGCCGCCGAGGTCAGCGGACTGGTCGCCGATGCGGTGTAGCGGTCTGCTCGGGCGCCTGGTGCCGCGTTCGCTGCTCGCCCGGATGCTCCTGCTGACCCTGCTGGCGGTACTCCTGGCCCAGGGCGCCTCGGCGCTGTTCTGGTCGGCATCCATGCGCAGCGATCGTGACCAGGGTCTGCAGACCGCTGCACGCAGCCTGGGCTATTCCATCGCCGCCAGCGTGCGCTACTTCAGTCTGTTGCCACCGGCCTATCGGCCGCTGGTGCTGGAGCAGCTGCGCAACATGGGCGGCACGCGTTTCTTCGTGTCGCTCAACGAAAAGCCCTTGACCATGCAGTCGCTACCGGACACCCCGGGACGCCGCGCGGTGCTGCAGGGGGTAGAGGCGGTGCTGCGCGAGCGGCTGGGTGCGGCCATGCCCATGTACGTCGAGTTCGTAGCGCCGCAGCAGCTGCGGCTGTTCAATGGCGCCGTGGCGCTCGACGAGTTGCCGCGTTCCTGGGCGCACTACGCCCTGAGTCTGGAACCCCTGGAGCCGCCGGTACTGGTGACCCAGATTCGCATCGGCGAAGGGGAGTGGGTCTACCTGGCGACGCTCATGCCGGCGCCTTACTACAGCCTGGATGAATCCTGGCTGCCGCTGCAGCAGCTGCTGTTCATGATCTTCAGCAGCGCCTTCCTGCTGCTCTTCATCGGGCTGCTGATCCGCTGGCAGAGCCGGCCGCTCAAGCGTCTGTCGCGGGCCGCACGGGAGCTGTCGCTGGAAGTGCATACCCCACCCGTACGGGAGGAGGGCGCCCAGGAAATCCGTGAGGTCACCCGCGCCTTCAATGCCATGCGCGAGCGCATCGCCCGCTACCTGGACG
>CAUQPA010000618.1:0-2975 GCA_963519325.1 uncultured Pseudomonas sp.
CCGAGGTTGAGGAAACCCAGGGCCAGTTCCAAAGCATCGCCCAGGCGAGTCTGGGTGAGGCACAACCGGCAGAGAAAGGCGAAGCTGCCGGAGCGCAGGCGGCGCGGGTCCATGCCGAAGAATTCGTCGTCGAAGCGCAATGCTAGGCGGCGCCAGAGCCGTCCATAGAGCGCCACCGGCACCCGCGACTCGGCCAGGCAGCCAGGCTCCAGCCCCAGCTCGACCAGCAGCGCCTCCGCCGGGCGTTCGACGCAGACGAAGGCGGCCAGGGCCTCGCGCACCAGCTCGGTGGCTATGGTGCCGCGCGACGGTGGGGAGGACGACATGGGGACTCCTGTGCGGGGATAGGTCGACCGAGCCAGTCCAACCTACCTTATCCATGACTGCGCCCTAGCTAAGCACACCCACGCCAGACGAGACAAATACCCAAGGGTCTGCCGGGACGGCGCCCTATAGGCACTCCCCTACCGCCCGGGCCAGGGCTTGGGCGCGCGGGTCCATCAGGACATAGGGCCCCAGGGTGTTGGTGACGAAGCCGAAAGCCACTTCGCGCTCCGGATCGACGAAGCCGGTCGAGCCGCCCGCCCCTGGATGACCGAAGGCCTGGGGGCCGAGGCCGTAGGTGGCATTGGCCTGCTCCGGCTGATCCAGCATGAAACCCAGGCCGAAGCGGGTCGGGGTCAGCTGGGTACGATCCTCGCCCTGGCTGTGCTCGCGCAGGGCTTCGCTCAGGGTCTCCCATTCCAGCAGATCGCCCGCCAGCAGACCCGCATAGAAGCCGGCCAGGCTGCGCGCATGGCCATGGCCGTTGGCCGCCGGTTGCTGGAAGCGCCGCCATTCGGCCTTGTTGGTACTGGTGAGCACTCCGGACGGATTGCCGAAGGCCAGGGTCGGCAAGGCGGCAGGATCGCTCATGGTGGTTTTCAGCAGGCGCTGGGCCGCGGCATCGCCCAATACGCCCTTGCCACGGACGATATGGGCCACACGTTCGTCCTCGCTCACCGGCAGGCCGATGTGGAAGTCCAGTCCGAGCCGGTCGGCGGTGCGCGCCACGATGGCCTCGCCCGGGCCGCGGCCGTCGGCGCGGCGGATCAGTTCGCCGAGCAGCCAGCCGAAGGTAATGGGGGCATAGCCATGGGCGGTGCCGGGCGTCCACCAGGGCGCCTCGGCGGCCACGGCGGCGGTCATCTGCGCCCAGTCGTAGAGGGCATCGCCCGGCAGGCGTTCGCGCAGGGCCGAGACGCCGGAGCGGTGGCTGAGCAGCTGGCGCAGGGTGATGTCGGCCTTGCCAGCCGCGGCAAATTCCGGCCAGCGCTCGGCTACCGGCGCATCGAGCGCCAGCTTGCCCTCCTCCACCAGCTGCAGCGCCGCCACGCTGGTGAAAGCCTTGGTGCAGGAGAACAGATTGAGCAGGGTATCGGTGTGCCAGGGCGTCTGGCCGTCCTTGTCGGCCATGCCGCCCCAGAGATCCAGCACCGTTTCACCGCCGACCTGGACGCACAGCGCCGCACCGCGGGTCTGGCCGGCAGCGAGCAGCTCGGCGAAGACTTCGCGGACGGATTCGAATCTCAGGTCGTGATAGCCGTGGACGGTCATGGGGGCTTATTCCTAAAAATGTGTCGAACATCGCGGCCATGGCGGTTCGCCGACGCGGCCGCTCCTCCGCTCAGGGTTACCTGTAGGAGCGGCCCATGGCCGCGATAAGGCAGTTGATCATACGTAGCAGCAGCGCCGTAGCGTGGAAAACGGCGCAGCCTTTTCCACCGGGGGCTTCGTTGCGAGGGGCACCCTCACCCCAACCCTCTCCCCAAGGGAGAGGGGGCTGTCCGCTCGGGCGCTCATCTCCATCCTCAGCATGACCATGATCAGTTGTCGTACCGCATCCGTAGGAGAGGCCGTCTCGGCAGACCGCCATGGCCGCGAATCACTGAATCTCCCGCCGAAACGGCGGCAGGGCATTGAGGATGGCCTTGCCATAGCGCTGGGTGACCAGGCGGCGGTCGAGCAGCGAGATGGTGCCGCTGTCCTGCTCGGTGCGCAGCAGCCGGCCGCAGGCCTGGATCAGGCGCAGCGAGGCATCGGGTACGGCGATCTCCATGAAGGGATTGCCACCGCGCGCCTCGATCCATTCGGCCAGGGCGGCTTCCACCGGATCGTCCGGCACGGCGAAGGGGATCTTGGCGATGACCACGTGCTCGCAATAGGGGCCCGGGAGGTCGACCCCCTCGGCGAAGCTGGCCAGGCCGAACAGCACGCTGGCCTCGCCGTCGTCGACGCGCTTCTTGTGCTTGTTCAGCGTCTCCTGCTTGGAGAGATTGCCCTGGATCAGCACCCGCTTGCGCCAGTCGCGCTCCAGGCCGTCGAAGACGTCCTGCATCTGCCGTCGGGACGAGAACAGCACCAGGCTCCCCCGCGCGCCTTCGAGCATGGCCGGCAGCTCGCGGACGATGGCCGCGGTGTGCTCGGCGGCGTTGCGGGGATCGGCCTTGAGGTCGGGTACCCGCAGCACCCCCGCCTCGGCATGGCGGAAGGGACTGGGCACGATGGCGGTAGCCGCCGAGCGTGGCAGGCCGGATCTCATGCGGAAGCGATCGAAGGTACCCAGGGCGGTCAGGGTCGCCGAGGTTACCAGGGCGCCGTAGGCGACGTTCCACAGGTGGCGCCGCAGCATGTCGGCGGCCAGGATGGGACTGGCGTTGACCTCGATGTCGTACAGCGAACCGGATTCGGCGAGGGTCATCCAGCGCGCCATGGGCGGGCTGTCTTCCGGGTCTTCGCAGGTGAAGGCCGTCCACAGCTCCCAGTTGCCCTGGGCCCGGGCCAGCAGGCTGCCGAACAGCGGATACCACTCCTCGGCCTGGTAGCTGGCGAGGCCGATGCTGGCCTCGCCGTCCATGGCCTGCTTGAGCATCTCGGTCAGGCGGGTAAAGAGATCGGTGAGCTTGGCGAAGCCCTTCTTCAGCTCGATGCCCATC
>CAUQPA010000619.1:0-2960 GCA_963519325.1 uncultured Pseudomonas sp.
GCGCCATCGAGGCCATCGTCGCGCCCGACCACCCCCTCGCCGGGCGCACCGGCCTGGCGCTGGTCGATCTGCAGCCCTATCCCCTGGCCATCCCCATGCCCGATACCACGGTGCGCCAGCTGTTCGACATCTGCTGTGGTGTCCAGGGGCTGTCCTTCGATCCGGTGCTGGTGAGCAACAACATGCAGGCGCTCTACCGCTTCGCCGCCCTGGGCGGCGGCGTCTGCCTGTCCAGCGAACTCAGCCTGCGCAGCCGCCTGCGCGAAGGCCAGCTGGTCGCCCTGCCGCTGCTGGACGAGGGCCTGGCCGCGCGCCGGATCGAGTTGCAGAGCATGGCCGGACGGGAGCTGCCGCCGGCGGTAGCGGCCTTTCGCACGTTTCTCGTAAGAGCGCTGGAGCAATGAGGTGGGTTAGGCACCAACTGCTGGCCGGAGAAGATCGCCCTTCGCCACTGGATCAAAGCGGTGCAGCCGGAGGCCTGGAGCGCACTGCAACGGAGCGCCACGCGTTCGCTCCCGCACCCTGCAAGCAGCGCCATCCCCCTGGCCATGGGGCTTGGCGGCACCTGGCACGCATCTGGCTTTGCCTAGCCTGTGCAGGAGCACCGGCCAGCCGGTTTGATGCACCACAATTTGCAATGGACGACTAGGGTTCCGGCTCGCCAAGGCGAGTGTCTGGTCCGAGAGTCGTCGACCTCTGATGGGGTTACACGGCGGGACAAAAGCCCGGGAGACACAGCGCCAGTCGCGTGCTCCTGTCCCGTCGTCCATCCTATTGGAGGTCCCATGCGCCATCCCCTGCTCGCCTCGCTCGTTCTCGGCTGTTCCCTGCTGCTCGGTGCCACCGCTCAGGCGGCGCCGCGCGACGACTTCAAGGTGTGTTGGACGATCTACGCCGGCTGGATGCCCTGGGGCGAAGCCCAGGCCCAGGGCATCATCGACAAGTGGGCCAAGAAATACGGCATCCACGTCGAGGTCGTGCAGCTCAACGACTACGTCGAATCCATCAATCAGTACACCGCTGGCCAGTTCGATGGCTGCGCCATGACCAACATGGACGCCCTGACCATTCCGGCCGCCGGTGGCGTGGACAGCACGGCGCTGATCGTCAGCGACTACTCCAACGGCAACGATGGCGTGGTGATGAAGGGCAAGGGCAAGACCCTGGCCGACCTAAAGGGCAAGCAGGTCAACCTGGTGCAATTCTCGGTCTCCCACTACCTGCTGGCGCGGGCGCTGCAGACCGTGGGCATGTCTGAAAAGGACCTCACCACCGTCAATACCTCCGACGCCGACATGGTGGCCGCCTTCCAGACGCCCGACGTGCGTAACGTGGTGACCTGGAATCCCCTGCTGGCGGAGATCAAGGCCCAGCCGGACACCACCGAGGTGTTCGACTCCAGCAAGATCCCCGGCGAGATCCTCGACATGCTGGTGGTGAATACGGCCACGCTCAAGGACAACCCGGCCCTGGGCAAGGCGCTGACCGGGGCCTGGTTCGAAATGATGACGCTGATGCAGGCCGGCGATGCCAAGGGCAAGGCCGCTCTGGAAGCCATGGCCAAGGCCTCCGGCACCGACCTCGCCGGCTTCCAGGCGCAGCTCGACAAGACCCGCCTGTTCGCCACGCCCGCGGAAGCGGCCGCCTTCGTCATGGACCCCGCGCTGCCCGCCACCATGCAGCGGATCGCCCACTTCTCCTTCGAGCACGGCCTGCTGGGCCAGGGCGCGCCCAGTGCCGACGCCATCGGCATCGCCTATCCCGGCGGCAAGACCACGGGTGACGCCAATAACCTCAAGCTGCGCTTCGACCCGACCTTCGTGCAGCTGGCTGCCGACGGCAAGCTCTGAGCCCGGTCGCGAGGAAGACTCCCATGCGCTTCATCAATCGGCATCCCGACCGCGGTGGCCGGCTCCTGCTGGTGCTGCTGCCCTTCGCCCTGCTCGCCCTGCTCTATCTGGTTGGCTCGGCCACGCGGCTGGCGGAGAACCCCAGCGACAAGCTCCTGCCGAGCGTGGCGCAGATGGCCGATGCGGTGCAGCGCCTGGCCTTCACCGCCGACGTCCGCACCGGCGGCTATCCCTTCTGGCAGGACACCCTGGCCAGCCTGCAACGCCTCGGCATCGGCCTGGGCATCGCCGCGCTGATCGCCCTGGTGGTGGGCATCGCCGCCGGTAGCCTGCCGCTGGTAGGAGCGCCGCTGTCACCGCTGGTCACGGTGCTGTCGATGATCCCGCCGCTGGCGATCCTGCCGATCCTCTTCATCGTCTTCGGCCTGGGCGAGTTGGCCAAGGTCATGCTGATCGTGATCGGGGTGACGCCGGTGCTGATCCGCGAGCTGGATCAGCGCGCCCGGGAGTTGCCGCGGGAGTTGCTGATCAAGGCCCAGACCCTGGGGGCCAACAGCTGGACGGTGATCCTGCGGCTGGTGCTGCCGCAGCTGCTGCCACGCCTGCTCATTGCCTTGCGGCTGCAACTGGGCGCCGCATGGTTGTTCCTCATCGCCGCCGAAGCCATCGCCGCCACCGATGGCCTGGGCTATCGCATCTTCCTGATGCGGCGTTATCTGGCGATGGACGTGATCCTGCCCTATGTCGCCTGGATCACCCTGCTCGCCTGGCTGATGGATGCGGGACTGCGCCTGCTCACCCGGCGCACCTTCCCCTGGTTTGGGGAGGCGCGCTAATGATCGAGGTCAGCAATCTCTGGCAGCGCTATGGCGAGCAGGTGGTCCTGGAAGGCCTGA
Source organism: uncultured Pseudomonas sp. (assembly GCA_963519325.1). GTDB lineage: Bacteria > Pseudomonadota > Gammaproteobacteria > Pseudomonadales > Pseudomonadaceae > Chryseomonas. Next base: position 2,747 of record CAUQPA010000619.1, read on the forward strand.
ACCTGCAGGTGCGCGAAGGCGAATTCTGCGCCCTGGTCGGCGCCTCCGGTTGCGGCAAGTCGACCTTCCTGCGACTGCTGCTCGGCCAGGAGCGGCCCAGTCGCGGCGAGATCCGCATCGATGGCCGGCCGCTGTCGGCGGAGCCGGACCCCGAGCGCGGGGTGGTCTTCCAGCGCTACTCGGTGTTTCCCCACCTGACCGTGCTGGACAACGT
>CAUQPA010000620.1:0-2954 GCA_963519325.1 uncultured Pseudomonas sp.
CCAGCAGCGCAGCCTGGCGTCGATCCTGCTGCGGGACCCGGAAGGGCAAGCGCCGCGGGCCTTCACCTGCTTCAGCTACTGGCTGATCGTGCACGGCGTCGCCTGCTGGCTGATCGGCCGACGCATTCCCTTGCTGGCGGCGGAGCTGCAGTGCGCCGAGCCGGACTTCACCGACGACTACCGGGTGCTGTTTTCCGATAACCTCAGATTCGGTCAGCCCCAGAGCCGGCTGATCTTCGCCGCCGAGGTACTGGCTGCGCCGGTGCGGCGCAGCCAGGCGGACCTGGCACGTTTTCTCGCCGGGGCGCCGAACAACATCCTGCAACGCTATCGCGATGCCGAGAGCCTGGCCGAGCGCCTCAAGGCCCGCCTGCGCGCCTTGCCCGGCGAACGTTGGCCGACCAGCGAAGCCATGGCGCATGAACTGTACCTGTCTCCGGCCACGCTACGCCGCCGGCTGGCTGAGCAGGGGCAGTCCTACCAGGCGCTCAAGGACAGCGTGCGTCGCGAGCGCGCCATCGCCTGGCTGGCCGATCGCCAGCTCAGCCTGGAAGACATCGCCATAGCGCTGGGCTTTTCCGACGTCCGCGCCTTCTACAAGGGCTTTCGCAAATGGACCGGGACCAATCCCGGCCACTACCGCCAGCTGATCCTCGCCGGTGCCGCGCCGGCCTGACTGTCCAAACCGCTCAGCCCGGTTGTAGCGCCAGGCCATTGTGCGGCGGAAGGCACGCGCTAGAGTCATCCCATTCCATAACAACAAGATCGAGGAAGGGATCATGCAGGACTATGCCGACGTCCGGGCTCGCTTCGACTACGCCACCTGTGTCGCGCAGCGCCTGGGCGGCTCGCTTGCCGCCGTCAACGCCTGCGTCGAATGCTGCGATCGCCATGCGCTGCCCGGGCGGATCGCGCTGTTCTGGGAAGGCCGCGACGGCCAACGGGAGTCCTGGACCTTCAGCGAGCTGCAGCAGCGCGCCGCGCAGTTCGCCGGTTTCCTCGCCAGCCAGGGCATAGGCCCGGGGGATAGAGTCGCCGGCTTGCTGCCGCGCACCCCGGAATTGTTGATCGCCATTCTCGGTACCTGGCGGCTCGGCGCGGTGTACCAACCGCTGTTCACCGCCTTCGGGCCCAAGGCCATCGAGCATCGCCTGGCGGTCTCCCAGGCACGGCTAGTGGTGACCGATGCCGGCAATCGCAACAAGCTGGAGGAGGTGCCAGGCTGCCCCGCGATCCTGACCGTGGGCCAGCGGCGCGGCCTGGGTATCGAGCGGGGCGATTTCAGCTTCTGGCACGAGCTGGAGCGCCAGCCGACCCTCTTCGACCCCGTGTTAAGGACTGCGGAAGATCCCTTCCTGCTGATGTGTACCTCGGGTACCACCGGACCGGCCAAGCCGCTGGCCGTGCCGCTCAAAGCCATCGTCGCCTTCAAGGGCTACATGCTCGAGGCCATCGACCTGCGACCCGCCGATGCCTTCTGGAACCTGGCCGATCCGGGTTGGGCCTATGGCCTTTATTACGCGGTCACCGGCCCCCTGGCGCTGGGCCATCCTACACTGTTCTACGACGGTCCCTTCTCCGCGGAGAGTACCTGTCGCCTGGTGCGCGAGCATGTCATTACCAACCTAGCCGGTTCGCCCACCGCCTACCGCCTGCTCATCGCTGGTGGCGAGGCGGTCAGCCAGGCCCTTCGCGGCCGGCTACGGGTGGTGAGCAGTGCTGGCGAGCCGCTCAACCCGGAGGTCATCCGCTGGTTCGCCGAGCAGCTGCAGGCTCCCATTCACGATCACTACGGCCAGACCGAGCTGGGCATGGTGCTGTGCAACCACCATGGGCTGCGCCATCCGGTACAGCCGGGTGCGGCCGGCTTCGCCAGCCCGGGCCACCGGGTGGTGGTGCTGGACGAGACGACGCGGCAGGAGTAGCCGGTAGGGGTGCCCGGCATCCTGGCTCTGGATCTCGATCAGTCGCCGTTGTGCTGGTTCGGGGGTTATCTCGGCAGCCCGACCAAAGCCTTCGTCGACCACTACTACCTGACCGGCGACACCTGCGAGCTGAACGCCGACGGCAGCATCAGCTTCGTCGGCCGCGCCGATGATGTCATCACCACCTCCGGCTATCGCGTCGGTCCCTTCGAATTGGAAAGTGCGCTGATCGAACACCCGGCGGTGATCGAAGCTGCCGTGATCGGCAAGCCCGACCCGGAGCGCACCGAGCTCATCAAGGCCTTCGTGGTACTGCATCCCCGCTTCGAACCGAGTCCGGCGCTGGCCGAGGAACTGCGCCTGCACGTGCGCCGGCGCCAGGCTGCCCATGCCTATCCGCGGGAGATCGAATTCGTCGCCGAGCTGCCGAAGACCCCCAGCGGCAAGTTGCAGCGTTTCATCCTGCGCAACCAGGAAATCGCCAAGGCCCAGGCGGTTCGGCAGAGCGCCTAGCCACCCTATCCCTGCAAGGAGAACATCCATGCTGATCACCGAAGAACAACAGGGCATCGTCGATATGGCCCGTCGCTTCGCCCAGGAGCGCCTCCAGCCCCATGCCGCCGACTGGGATCGCAGCGGCGCCTTCCCCCGTGACGCGCTGCGTGAGATGGGCGAGCTGGGCTTCATGGGGATGCTGGTGTCGGATACCTGGGGTGGCTGCGACACCGGCTACGTCGCCTATTCCCTGGCCCTGGAAGAGATCGCCGCCGGCGACGGCGCCTGCTCCACCATCATGAGCGTGCACAATTCGGTAGGCTGCGTGCCCATCGATCGCTTCGGCAGCGATGAGCAGAAAGAGCGCTTCCTCACGCCCCTGGCCACTGGCGAGATGATCGGTGCCTTCGCCCTCACCGAGCCGCAGGCGGGGTCCGATGCCAGCGACCTGCGTACCCGCGCCCGGCGCGACGGTGACCACTATGCCATCGACGGGGCCAAGCAATTCATCACCTCCGGGAGCCAGGCCGGGGT
>CAUQPA010000621.1:0-2932 GCA_963519325.1 uncultured Pseudomonas sp.
GGACGATGCGGGCCGCTGGGCGGCCCTGCGCCCGGCTGACAGCCCGGCCGCCGAGCGCCTGCCGGATGCCCTGCTGGAGCGGCTGGTCTGGGTGCTGCTGCGCCGCTACGGGGTCCTGTGTTGGCAGCTGCTGCAGCGGGAAAGCGCGGTACTGCCGCCGTGGCGCGATCTGCTCCGCGCCTGCCATCGCCTGGAGGCCCGCGGCGAGATCCGCGGTGGCCGGTTCATCGCCGGGCTGTCGGGCGAGCAATTCGCCGATCCCGCGGCCATCGCCCCGCTACGGGAATGGCGTCAACGTCCGGCGGACGATCTCTGGGTAAGCGTGTCGGCGCTGGATCCGCTCAATCTGGTCGGCACCCTGCTGCCCGGCGCCAAGGTGCCCGCGGTGGCCGGCAACCGTCTGCTTTATCGTGATGGGGTGCCCATTGCTGCCCGCGTCGGCGCCAAGGTCACCTGGCTGGTCGACTTGTCCGGCGCCGATCAGGCCCGGGCGCGGCAGGCCTTGCAGCAGCTGGGGCGCGAGCGCCCGCAGGTGGGGCTCGGGCGCAGCCTGCTGCGTCAGTAGCGCTAGAAGAAGGGGTGCGACGCCTTGAGCATCAGGGCGTTGTCGCAATAGGTGTTGTGCCCGGAATACACCGAGCAGTCAGCGCCTCTGAGGCTGGTGCCGCTATAGGTGAGGTTGAACAGGGTGTTCACCCACTTGCGACTGAGATTCACCGACCAGTCGTTGAAGCTGCGCACCATGCCACCACCATCCAGGGTCGACGGCGTGTCGAGCACATAGTTGGTGTACTTGAGGGAGACCCCCGTCTTAACCAGGGGCAGGGTGCCCAGGTCGGCGTAGAGCGAGGCGTTGTGCCGCCCCGGGTCATTGGCGAAGGCCGCGCCCAGGCGCTTGCCAAACATCGTCATCCCGGAATACAGCTCGCGGCTGGGCTCGACGTTCTGGATCAGGTTGCTGTAGTTGATCACGCCCAGTTCGTAGCCGTAGCCTGGCGCGAAACGATGCTTGTAGCCGGCGTAGGTATCCATTTCCAGCAGCGGTGCATCGGCGGACGAGGCGTTGTTGGTCGTCCACTGGCCGAAGTAGAGACCGCTGTCATGGGTCAGGTCGAAGCCACCACCCATGCCCGCCGAGGTAGGGGCGACCAGGCCTTGCGCCATGCTGCGGGAGGGCGCGGTGCCCATCTTCAGATCGAAATCCCCGACCTCGCGCTGCATCCCCCAGCTGGCCGCCAGCGCCGGACTGCCGAGCAAACCCAGCACGATGAGTAGAGGTAAGGATCTGGTCATGAGAGCACTCCCGCCGTGCCGGTCACGCGACTGAAAGAAATGTGATGGGGATAACAACAAGCAGGGAAAACATCAAAGTGCGAACACCCTGATGACATCGTTGTTATTGGAGGGAGAAATCGCGGCTGACCCGTTATCTACCCAGGATGATAACCAACGAAAGCCGGGTTTTTTCACCATTCGTCAGTTCATGGCTTGCTGGTTGAACTCCCTTGGAAAGACCAGACCGGCATATTTGATATGGGTTCCGATAACAATCTGCTGGAGGCCCTGAGGGCGCCCCGGCTCCATGGCAGAGCGGCTACAGAGTCCGGCGACATATTTTTTGACAAAGGGTGGGCCACTTGCGACGAACAACCGCAGCCCTATGGATTGAATCGGCCAAGCAAGACTCAATATTGTGTGGGAGGGCAGCAGGCGCTGCCCCGAAGTGGCTGTCCCGATTGAGCGCTGGCTCGAGGAGTTTCCATGAACGACCGTATACAAGCCCTGGTGCTGGACCTGCTCGCGCGACTCGGTGTGGTAAAGGCGATCCCGATCCCCAGCCGCGAGCGCGAAGCGCTGGCGGCCCAGCGTCGCCGCGCACAGCAGCGCCGCTGAGCGATCGGTAGCGATAGCAGGCGCGCCTGAGCGGCCTTTCGCCCTCAGGTTCGCCACGGATGCCCCGGGCGGGGCACTCCCTTACTTGAGATTGCCGCTGAGGAATTGCCGCAGGCGATCACTGCGCGGATTTGCCAGGACCTCGCTCGGCGGGCCTTCTTCCTCCACCACGCCCTGATGGAGGAACAGCACCTGGGATGACACCTCACGGGCGAAGGCCATCTCGTGGGTCACCATGAACATGGTGCGACCCTCTTCCGCCAACGCGCGGATCACCTTCAGCACCTCGCCGACCAATTCCGGGTCGAGCGCCGAGGTCGGCTCGTCGAACAGCATGATTTCCGGCTCCATCGCCAGGGCACGGGCGATGGCCACCCGCTGCTGCTGGCCGCCGGACAGGAACGCCGGATACTGGTCGGCTACCCGCGCCGCCAGGCCCACCTTCTCCAGGTACTTGCGAGCACGCTCTTCGGCTTCCGCCTTGCCGATGCCCAGCGCCTTGCGGGGCGCCAGGGTGATGTTGTCCAGCACGCTCAGGTGGCTCCAGAGGTTGAAGTGCTGGAAGACCATGGCCAGGCGGGTGCGCAGATTCTGCAGCTGGGCGGCATCGGCCACCCGAACCGCGCCGCGGTCTTCGGCCATGCGGATGGTTTCGCCATCCAGGGTCATGGTCACGGCGTTAGGTTGCTCGAGGAAGTTGATGCAGCGCAGGAAGGTACTCTTGCCCGAGCCACTGGCGCCGATCAGGCTGACCACGTCGCCGGTCTTGGCCTTGAGCGATACGCCCTTGAGCACCTCATGGTCGCCGTAACGCTTGTGCAGGCCTTCGACGGTCAGTTTGTACATGGATAGGGATTCCACAGCTGAAAAGGGGTAGGGATCACGGCGAGAGCAGGTAGCCGCTGCGATAGGCCTCGGTGCCCGCCACGTGGGCGACTACCATGCCGGCCGTGGCCATGCGGCGATTGGAGCGGGCATAGAGGATACCGGCCACCGCGCTGCGGACTTCTTCCACCTGGTCGCCGATGGGGTCTATGAC
>CAUQPA010000622.1:0-2927 GCA_963519325.1 uncultured Pseudomonas sp.
GGGGACGACTACCTGACCAAGCCGTTCTCCCTGGTGGAGCTGGTGGCGCGCCTGGAAGCGCTGCTGCGCCGCCCGGTGGCCCAGGCCGCCAGCCACCAGTTGCGGGTGGGCGAGCTGACCCTGGATCTGATCGAGAACACCCTGACCCGGGCCGGGGAAGCCATCGCGCTGCTGCCCACCGAATTCAAGATCCTCACCTACCTGATGCGCCATGCCGGTCAGCTGGTGACGCGCACCATGCTGTTCGAGCAGGTCTGGGGCTATCACTTCGATCCGGGGACCAACATCATCGATGTGCACATGGGGCGGCTGAGACGCAAGATCGAAAGGGTCGGGCGGCCGTTGGTGCATACCGTGCGTGGGGCCGGCTATGTCCTCGTCGTCCCGGACTAGACCCCGGCGCTGGCGCTCGGGCAGCAGCCGGCTACTGGCCCTCTATGCGCTGTTCTTCGTCGCCTGGGGCGCGGTGCTGACCGGGGTGCTCTACTGGCAGATCTCCGGCTACCTGGGCGCCGTGGCGGAACGCACCCTGCTGCAGCGCGCCCACTATTATCGCAAGGTCGCCGATAGCGACCTGCTGGCCGAATTGCAGGCCAGCGAGAGCTATTCCATCCCCGGTATCGACGCCTACGGCCTGTTCGAAGCCGATGGCCGCTACCTGGCCGGCAACCTGGTCAAGCTCTTGCGCAGCCTGCCCGATGATGGCCAGGTGCACTATCTGCGCCGCGGTCTGCAGACCGCCGATGCCCTGGACGCTACCCGCAGCAGCCATGCCATCCTGCAACGACGGCCGGACGGGCGCCTGCTGGTGCTGGCGCGGGACGGCGGCTCCATTTCGGCGGTGGGCGGCATCATCGGCCAGGCACTGTTCTGGGGCCTGTCGCTGACGCTGATTCCGGGCTTGATCGGCTGGCATCTGCTGAGGCGACGGCCCTTGCGGCGCGTGGAGCGGCTGCAGGACAGCCTGGAGCTCATCGTCGCCGGCCATCTGGAGGAGCGGCTGCCGCTGTCGCCGCGCCATGACGAGGTGGACATGCTCGCCGCTGCGGTCAACACCACCCTGGGCCAGCTGGAACGCTCGATGCACGAGGTGAAGGGCGTCTGCGATGGCATCGCCCACGACCTGCGGACCCCGCTGACCCGCTTGCGCGCGCGCCTGCACCAGCTCGCGCAGCTGCCGCTGGCGGCGCCCCAGGCCGAGCGTCTCGACGAGGCCCTGGCGGAGACCGAGGCCATCATGTCGCGCTTCCAGGGGCTGCTGCGCATCTCCGAGCTGGAGGACACCCGCCGGCGCATGGCCTTCGCGCCGCTGGACCTCGCCGCGCTGCTGCGTCAGGCCCATGAATTCTACGAACCCATGGCCCAGGAGAAGGGCCAGACCCTCGAGCTGGATCTGGACACCGACCTGCCGGCGGTACTGGGCGATGCGTCTTTGCTGTTCGAGGCGCTGGTCAACCTGCTGGACAACGCCGTCAAGTTCGCCCCGCGGGGTGGCCAGGTGCGGCTGGTGGCGCGGAGCGCCGGTGCCGGCGTGCGCATCGAGGTGAGCGACGATGGCCCCGGCATTCCCGAGGCGGAGCGGGAGAGCGTGCTGCGCCGCCTCTATCGCGGCGATGCCAGTCGCCAGCAGCCCGGTTATGGCCTGGGACTGTCGCTGGTGGCCGCCATCGTGCGGCTGCACGGCTTCAGCCTGAGCATCGCGGCGGCGGAGCCAGGCGGAGCGCGGGTGGTGATCAGCAGCCCAGGCTGACCTTGCTGGGCCGCCAGCCCTTCCTAAATTTTTCTTCACTTTCCTTCATTTGCACGGCTTGCGGGCCTTGCCTAGGGTGGCGGCCCTTGCTGCTGAACCGGACCCGCCGCTCGTGAAACGCCCCTCGCTCTGCCAGGGCCTCGCCGCCCTTTGCCTCGCCTGGCTCGGCCAGGTAGACGCCGCCCCCACGGCCGACGCCCTGATCCCCTCGCCACCCCAGTTGTCGGCGAAAGCCTGGGTGCTGCTCGATGCCACCACCGGCCAGGTGATCGCCGAGCAGGACTCCCACGCGCACCTGCCGCCGGCCAGCCTGACCAAGCTGATGACCGTCTATGTGGCGACCCGCGATATCCAGGCCGGCCGGCTCAAGGCGGACGATCAGGTCACCGTCAGCGAACATGCCTGGCGTACCGAAGGCTCGCGGATGTTCCTCGATCCGCGCAGCCACGTAGCGGTGCACGACCTGCTGCAAGGCATCGTCATCGATTCGGGCAACGATGCCAGCGTGGCCCTGGCTGAGCACATCGCCGGCAGCGAGGAAAGCTTCGCCAGCCTGATGAACGCCACCGCCCAGCGCCTTGGGCTGCACGACAGCCATTTCATGAATCCCACCGGGCTGCCCGATCCCGAGCACTTTTCCTCGCCCTATGACATGGCCCTGCTGGCCCGCGCCATCATCCAGGACGAGTCGGCCTACTACGAACTCTATGCCAAGCAGTACTTCACCTGGAACGGCATTCGCCAGCCCAATCGCAACCTGCTGCTCTGGCGCGACCACACCGTGGATGGGCTGAAGACCGGCCATACCGAGGCGGCCGGCTACTGCATGGTGACCTCGGCGCAGCGCGACGGGCGCCGGCTGATCACCGCGGTGTTCGGTTCCAATTCGCTGAACAACCGCGCCGCCGATACCCAGAAATTGCTGACGTACGGTTTTCGCTTCTTCGACAACCTGACCTTCGACCAGGCCGGCGTCGCCCTGAACACCCCGACGCTTTGGGAAGGCCGGGTGGCGACCCTGCCGGTGGGGGTGAGCCAGGACGTGGTCCTGACCCGACCCAAGGGCCAGCATGAGCCGCAGCAGCGCCTGGTGCTCGACGAGCCGCTGGTGGCGCCCATCGCCAAGGGCGCCACGGTAGGGCGACTGGAACTGGTGGACGGCGACCGGGTGCTGCAG
>CAUQPA010000623.1:0-2926 GCA_963519325.1 uncultured Pseudomonas sp.
CCTGCTGCGCCGGTGCCGTGGTGGCCACCAGGTAGTCGATCAGACCCAGTACATCGGCGCTGTAGCGCGAACGCATCAGCCGCTCGGCGTCGGGCGCCGGAAGACCCCCGTGGAACGGGCCGCAACAGTCGCCGAGCGGGCGGTCCGTGCCACAGGGGCAGGGGGCCATGGATTGCATCTCACCACCAGTACTTGCCGAAATTCTGCGGATTGGCCCAGAACTTGGCGTTGAGCCAGTCCGGGACCTGCTTGTAGTCGTGCAGATCATAGCTGAACAGGGTGACCACCTGGCCGTCGCGGGCGAAGCGCTCGCTGGCTTGCAGGGCCAGGGCGTAGAAATCCGTTAGCTGCCATTCGCTGGCGGCCAGGTCCACCAGCACGGCCAGGCGCGAGGTGTTGAGGTTGCGCAAGCCGCCGAGCAGTTCGCGGCCCTGGCGCAGCGGCAGATGCTCGAGGCAGTCGGCGACGATCACCAGGTCATAGCGCTCGGCCAGTAGCGCCGGATCGGCGATGGGCACCGAGGCCTCTACCAGCTGGCAGTGGGGGTGGGCCTCGACATAGGCCTGGAGGGCGGGCAGGGGTTCACGCGCCACGCAGAGCAGGCGAACCGGCCGCTGGTGCTCGAGCAGGCTTGCCAGAGCCTGTTGCGGGGTACGGGACGAGAATATGTTTGCCATTAAGGGAACCCTAATCAAATCGCGATTGACTAAGCAACCAGCGTTGTCAAGATGTGTACGCCACCATTAGTCTGACAGCGCAATAGAACGAAAGACGAGCCTAACTCGCGGCACCTGGTCTATAGGAGACCCTTCATGAGCAAGAGCATCGCAAGGACAGCTTTACCCCTCATCCTGGCAAGCAGCGTGCTGGCCGGCTGTGCGGGCGGCGTACAGAAATCCGATTGGCCGGTGTGCGCTGCGGTCGGCGCCCTGGTCGGCGGCGCGGCAGGTGCCACTCAGAGCGGTAACGTCGCGGGCATGGCGGCACTGGGCATAGGTACCACCGCAGGCGCCTATTGCTGGGTGCATGGCAAGGGCAACGAGCAGGTGGCTCGCATGGAGCCCGCTCCGGCCCCGGCTCCGGCGCCCGCACCGGCCCCTGCGCCGGCTCCGCTGCCGAAGCAGGAAGTGATCACCGCGCGTGACCTGCACTTCGCCTTCGACTCCTCCGCGGTCAGCCCGCAAGACCGTGCTCAGCTCGATGGCATCGCCGGTCGTCTGCGTGGCGAAGCCGCCAGCACCCGTCTGTCGATCACCGGCCACACCGACAGCAAGGGCACCGACGCCTACAACCAGCGTCTGTCCGAGCGCCGCGCCAAGTCGGTCGCCAACTACCTGATCCAGGCCGGCGTCCCCGCCGCCAGCATCGTCTCGGTAGAAGGCATGGGCGAGCGCAAGCCGATCGCCACCAACGAGACCGCTGAAGGCCGTGCCACCAACCGCCGCGTCGAAATCCAGATCGACCGCGAGTGATGCATCGGCGGCGGACCCGGGTCCGCCGCCTTTACTTTTTCCGGCTACAGGCGTTATGGTCCGGTCCATCTCGTTCTCCTGCTGGAATTCATGAAAACCCTGTCCCTCACCGGCAAAGTCCTGCTCCTGCTGTTTTGGCTCGCCGCGGCCGCCACCCTCGCTCTGCCTCTCGCTCGTCCCTTCCCCGAATTGCTCGCCCTGGTCGCCCTCGCCCTGCTGCTCCTGCACCTGGGTGAAGTCTTCGCCAGCCGCCGTGCCCTGCGCCTGCGTCGCCACCCCTGGCTCGACCGCCTGGGCCTGCTGATCTTCGGTGCCTTTCATCGCCTGCCACCGCAGCTGCCTGGTGCCTGAGCGACCTGCGACCTCAACGTCGGGCGCATCCTGACGACAGGCGCGTTATCATAGCGCCCAAGATCCATTACTGTAGATGCATACAGCGCCCGTCCACCGGATGGGGCGCTGCTTCGTCATCGCCCGGAACCAGGCATGCTCAGCACCGAACTCAAGACCCAGATCCAGGGCGCCTACACGCGTTTCCTCGAAGCCAAGTCGCTCAAGCCGCGCTATGGCCAGCGGCTGATGATCGCGGAGACGGCCAAGGGGCTGGGCGCCATCGCCCAGGACGAGGAAGGCCATCGCGAGGGAGATCCGGCGGTGGTGGCGGTGGAGGCGGGTACCGGGACCGGCAAGACCGTGGCCTATGCCCTGGCCGCCATTCCCGCCGCCAAGGCCGCCGGCAAGCGCCTGGTGATCGCCACCGCCACCGTGGCGCTGCAAGAGCAGATCGTGCACAAGGACCTGCCGGACATCCTGCGCAACAGCGGCCTGTCCTTCAGCTTCGCCCTGGCCAAGGGGCGTGGTCGCTATATGTGCCTGTCCAAACTGGACATGCTGCTTCAGGAAGGCCAGGCGCAGAACGCCACTGCCCAGCTGTTCGCCGAGGATGGCTTCAAGATCGACATCGATGAGGCATCCAACGAACTGTTCGGCAAGATGATCGAACGCCTGGCCGGCAATCGCTGGGATGGCGACCGCGACAGCTGGCCGGAAGCCATCGAGGACGTCCAGTGGTCGCGCATCACCACCGACCATAGCCAGTGCACCAACCGCCACTGCCCCAACTTCCAGCAGTGCGCCTTCTACCGGGCGCGCGAAGGCATGACCAAGGTCGATGTCATCGTCACCAACCATGACCTGGTGCTGGCGGACCTGGCCCTGGGTGGCGGTGCCATCCTGCCCGATCCGCGCGACACCCTCTATGTGTTCGACGAGGGCCACCACCTGCCGGACAAGGCCATCGGCCACTTCGCCCATTTCACCCGGTTGAGATCCACCGCCGACTGGCTGGAGCAGATCGCCAAGAACCTGGCCAAGCTGCTGGCCCAGCATCCGCTGCCGGGCGATCTCGGCCGGCTGGTGGAGCAGGTGCCGGAGCTGGCGCGGGAGATCAGGAC
>CAUQPA010000624.1:0-2914 GCA_963519325.1 uncultured Pseudomonas sp.
CCCGATGCCTAGAGCTGGATACCCTTATCCTCAGCCAGAAGCTCGTAGTATCCGAACAGCTTGCCGATGACCCTACCCAAATCCAGCTCGACCGGTTCAGGTACGATCAGGCCGTTGTCGGACTTGGCCAGGAACAGCATGCCGTCGATGATTCCCGACAGGCGATTGAGCTCTTCCAGGTTGGAGGTCAGATTCTCCTCGTACACGTCCGAGTCCCGCTTTTGGGCCAGGATCACCTCGGTATGAGTCCGCAGGTTGCTGATCGGGGTTCGTAGCTCGTGTGCGATGTCGGCAGAAAAATTCGATAGACGTATGAACGAGTCGTCCAGGCGACCGAGCATGGAATTGAAGGCGGTGATGAGCTCGCGTAACTCATCGGGCACGGGCTCCAGAGGAATACGCTCCTTCAAGGAGCCTGCGGACATCGAGGCGGCTGTCTGGGTCACCTTGGCCACCGGCCGCAGCCCATTCTTGGCAACCAGCCAACCAAGTGCGGCACTCAGCACGGTGCTGGCTAGCAGAACGCCCCAGAACCAGCGCTCCAGCATGGCGAAGAAGTGCATATGCGTCGTGACGTCCAGTACCAACCACATGGTCAGCGGAGCAGTGGCCTCCGACGACGAGACTGGCGCCTTCAAGGCCCTGAACATGTGTCCGTCACTTTCCCACTCCCACACGCCATCGTGCTCGGTCGCCTGAGCCAGGGACGGCACCGATGACTGGGGAGGCTCTGCAAAAAAGAGGCTTCCGTCAGCCTGGAGGAATACCGCGCTGAGATCGGGATGTGCTCCCAGTAGCGTGTGCCAGCGAATCTTGAGCTGGTCCGAATTCGCGCCGGGCTCTTGAGCAATCTGGGTGATCGCTTCAAGCTTTTCTTCCAGAGCCTGGGCATCCAGAGCACGAAAATGGTGGCGGCTCAGCTCGTTGAAAGCGATGCCCACGATGATGAGGACAGCGACGACCGCGGCTACAAACATGAGGCTGAGGCGGAAGGTAAGTGAACCTGGCTTCATCCTTCGTCCTGCACGTCTAGCCTGTAGCCCATTCCACGGCAGGTGTGGAGAAGTTTCGCCTCGAAGTCATCGTCAATCTTGGCCCTTAACCGCCGAATCGCCACCTCGATGACATTCGTATCGCTATCGAAATTCATGTCCCATACTTGTGATGCGATAAGAGATTTTGACAGGACCTCGCCTCGCCGACGCATCAACAACTCCAGCAAGGCGAACTCTTTAGCGGTAAGGTCAATTCGCTTGCCGCCCCGCGTGGCGCGGCGCTTGAGTAGGTCAACCTGCAGATCTCCGATCTGCAGGTTCGTTTGAATCGGTGGGCTACCATGCCCGCGCCTTAATAGCGTTCGAACACGTGCCAGCAGTTCTGAAAAGGCAAAGGGCTTGACCAGGTAGTCATCGGCGCCCAGCTCTAATCCTTTGACTCGGTCGTCCACGCCATCCCGTGCCGTCAGAAACAGCACCGGTACCGACTGACCGGCAGCACGCAGGCGTGTGACCACCCCCCAACCATCGAGGCCGGGCATCATCACGTCGAGAATCAGCAGGTCATAGGCTTCAGTCTGCATCTGATCGATGGCATCCGTTCCGGTGACCACTCGATCTACCGTGAAGCCAGCCTCTCGGAGGCCCTGCTGCAGATAGATTCCGGTCTTGGGTTCGTCTTCAGCTACCAGCAGCTTCATGCTCCATCCTCGGCTACACGATCTTTTCGGGACGGCACTACGGGGCCAGGCAAACTCACATCCCCGCTTCCATCTCGGGAGATAGCGTACCAAGCCAAGCAATCAACCCAAGCACCAAAATGGCGGAACCCAGTTCTAAGGCCATGCTGTAGCGAATAGACCGTGCCGCACGCGTGTAATCGCCTTGGTGGACTGCTTGCTCCAATGCCGGGCTCAAGAGAAAGCGGTTGGCCGAAGCCAGCCCGATCATCACGCCGAAAAGGCCCAGCTTTCCCAGCAGCAGCAGGCCATAGGTGCTTTGCGCCAGTCCCCTGATTTGGGGTCCGACGATGAGCAGATAGTTCATCACACCTGTGAAGACGATCAGCACCACGATCACCGCCCCGGCTCGCTCGAAGCCGGTAAGCGTGCGCGATAGGATCTGGACTGACGCCCGCGTTTCCACTTTGCTGGGCCGCAGCAATAAGGCAAAAGCCACCAGCGCGCCGAACCAGCCACTGGAGGCCCATAGGTGAAGTATGTCTGCGCTGAAGTGCCAGAAGCGGCGGGAGCCTTCGTCCATGGCGCCGTGCCCGGCCCACGCCAGTGTGGCCAGCGCCACGCCTGCCAGCAGCGAAACCACGGTCAGGCTCGCCATTGGCCAACGAGGATTGAAGGCAATGGCCACAGCAGCGGCCACGAGTGCGGCCATACGGATAAGCCAGGCGGTGCCAAGCTCCGTCTCGGCGATCATCATCTCAACGTGCGGCATGGCCTCGCCCCATTCCGCCACGCCACTCATAGCCTTGGCCATTTGCACCATAGACACGGCGGAGAGCAAGAGACCCGCCACCGCGGTTGTAGCCAGCAAAGGCAGGAAGGGCAACACCATGCCCGAGCGGCGCTCAGGGCCACGCAAACTATAGAGACCGAAGAGCGCCAGCCCGAACAGCATCATCAAATCGGCATACAACGCGAAGCGAAGTCCGATGCTGAACGGATCTTCCATGTCTATTTGACCTTGAACGTCACGCTACCGGTGATGGGGTGGGTATCTGATGACACCGCCCGCCAATCGACCTTGTAGGTGCCGGCCGTCAAAGGCGAGGCAGGTGCGATGACCATGGTCTTAGGATCACTGCCACCCGAAACAGCCGCTTTGACCGCCATCGGCGGATGCTCCATACCCGACATCGCCGTCATGACCAGCTTCGCGCCGGAAAACTGAGTGACCAGGTT
>CAUQPA010000625.1:0-2911 GCA_963519325.1 uncultured Pseudomonas sp.
TACCGACAGATAGACGCGCTTGCCGGCGCGGAGTAGTTCCTCGGCGATCTGCACCCCCGAGGAGCCGGCGCCGACCACCAGGACCGCGCCGTCGGGCAGTTGCTGGGGATTGAAGTATTGGGCGGAATGGATCTGGTAGAGCCCCTCGTCCTTGGGTGCGATGGCCGGGATGACGGGTTTCTGGAAGGGACCGGTGGCCACCACCACCCGCTGCGCGCTGAGGCTACCCGCCGAGGTCTCGACCAGGAAGCCGCTGCGACCCTCGTGACGGGTCACTCGGGTGACCGCGACACCGGTACGGATGGGGGCGTCGATCTGCCGCGCATAGGCCTCGAAATAGGCGGCGATCTCCTCCTTGCCCGGGAAGCCGTCTGGCGGCGTCTGGAATTCCAGGCCGGGGAAGCGATCGTGCCAGGCGGGGCCGTTGGCCACCAGGGAATCCCAGCGGCCGGTGCGCCAGGCTTCGGCGATGCGGCTCTTTTCCAGCACCAGGTGTTCGATACCCAGGCGGCCCAGGTGCTCGCTCATGGCGACCCCGGCTTGGCCGGCGCCTATCACCAGAGTGTCGATAGCGGTCGGTAATGCAGTCATGACGGTACCCTTCGGCCGCTCCGCAGGGTGCGGCCGTCATCTAAGCAGTAGGAGGGCGGAGCGCGGGGCCCCGCGGTGATCAATCCAGCACGGAGGGGTCCGCCTGGATCATCAGTTCTTTCATCTCGGCGAAGTGCTGCTCGGAGAAATCGGTGATGCCTTCCCAGGCCCGCGCGGTCTTCTCGGCGACCTCGTCGGACAGCACCTTGAGCGGCTGGCCGGTGGACCAGGCGGTGACCAAGATCTGGCAGGCGCGCTCCAGGGTCCAGATGTCATCGAACGCCTGGCCGATGGTGGGGGCGATGACCATGACGCCGTGGTTGCCCATCAGCAGGCGCTGCTTGCCGTCGAGCAGGCTCGCCAGGCGGGCCCCCTCGGCCTCGGTGTCGGCCATGCCGCCGTAGAGTTCGTCCACCGCGATGCGGTTGAAGTAGCGCGCCGTGTTCTGGTCGATGGGCGGCACCTCGGGCTTGGCCAGGCAGGCCACCGCCGTGGTATGGACCGGGTGCAGGTGCAGCACCACCCGCGCCTCCGGCAGGCGGCGATGGATCTGCCCGTGGATCGACCAGGCCGTGGCATCCACGTCGGGCCGCTCGGCGCCGCGCGGATCGTCCGCATCGAGCAGCAGCAGGTCGCTGGCGCGGATGCGCGAGAAGTGCTTCCACTTGGGGTTGATCAGGAAGCGCTTGCCGTCGGTGGAGACCGCCGCGCTGAAGTGGTTGGCGACCGCCTCGTGCATGCCCAGGTGGGCGATGACGCGAAAGGTCGCCGCCAGATCGATGCGCAGCCGTTCTTCGTGAGAAAGTGCCATGGTCGTGACTCCGAAGGGGTCGTCCCCGGCCGCGGGGACGACCGGTGAGAACTTAGGGCTTGGGCATCAGGGCGGCGATGTCCGCCTCGGTGGGCGCCTGGAAGTTGTACTTCTTCAGCAGGGCGGCGTACTCGGGGGTGGCGCTGTACTGCTTGAGCGCCTCGACCAGGGCGGTCTTCACCTCGTCGTTGCCCTTCTTCACGCCGAAGCCATTGAGCACCGGGTAGATCAGGGTGTCGGAGGAGATCACCACGCGATTGCCGAGCTTCTCCACCAGCCCCCGGGCAACGGCGGCGTCGGTGATCTGCGCCTCCACCGCCTTGGACAGCAGGGCCTGGGTAGTCTGGGGGTCGGTGCCGTATTCGCTCACGGCGATCGGCTTGAGGCCGTTCTTCACGCAGTACTCGTCCGACAGCTTGTGCAACTGCTGCAGCCAGGAGGTGGCGCCCATGGAGCCGATCTTGTGGCCGCAGAAGTCTTCCGGCTTCTTGGGCTGGTAGTCGCTGCCCTTGAGCGCGATGATCGCCTCGCCGCTCTTGAGGTAGGGGATCATGTCGATCACCTTGAGGCGGTCCGCGGTGATGTACATCGACGAATTGGTGATGTCGAAGCGGCCGCCCTGCAGGCCGGTGATGAGGTTGGGGAAGCGGGTGTCGAGGGTTTCCACGGAGCGACCCATGATCTTCGCCAGCCCGTCGACGAACTCGATGTCGAAGCCTGCCGGCTTGTTGTCCTGCACGTATTCGTAGGGGAAGAAGGTCAGGTCCGAGCCGGCGATGAGCTTGCCCGGCTGCTGGAAGGCGCCCGCGGTCGCCGAGGCCAGGGCGATGGCCGCGCCCAGCACGGTGGTGGTGAAGGTCTGGATCGAGACGCTGCTGAAGCTGTGCATGGCGATGCTCCTTGAGGGTGGGAAACTCAGCTGGCGGCCTGGTCGAGCCCGGCCTGTTGGACGAAGAAGGAGGCGCCGCGCGGCTTCTGCGGCAGGCGCACGCTGTTGGCCACGCTGCGCACCAGGCCGCTTTCCTGGCCGGCCACCAGCATCCCGGCGTGCTCGCTGGGCAGCGGGTTCTCGCCGAAGGGCAGGGCGTCTTCGGCGGCGTAGACGCTGATGAACAGGGTGCGCGGCAATTCGGTCTGGTTGGGGCTGGAGGCATGCAGCAGGCGGGTGTGCATGAAGCACACCGAGCCGGCCGGGCCGAAGCAGGCGGTGGGCTGGCCGCAGTGCTCGGCGACCACCTCGTCATCGACGGCGCCGCTGAAGCGGCCGTTCTGCCAGTGCGACCACAGCGGGCCCTTGTGGCTGCCGGGGATGACCGTGAGCGGGCCATTCTCCGGGGTCACCTCGCTGACCATCAGCAGCGCGGTGACCACGTCATCGTTGCTGTGCGGGGTGAACAGGAAATCCTGGTGCCACTTCACCTGGGTGGCGGTGTGCGGCAGCTTCGAATTGATCTTGCTGTGATGGAAGCGGGTGCCGTTGCCACCGATCAACTGGGCGGCCACCTGGGC
>CAUQPA010000626.1:0-2910 GCA_963519325.1 uncultured Pseudomonas sp.
CATCGCGCTCAGGCCACGCCAGACGGCCAGGCGTTGCCAGGGGCGTGGTCGTTGCGGCAGGGGAGCGGCCGCGGTGTCCTGCAGGCTGCGCTCGATGCGCGGCCACAGGTTCGCCCCCGGTTCGACCGGCGTGACCCGCTCGGCCAGCGGCTGCAGCCGCGCCTCCCATTGCGCCACCGCAGCGCGCAGCGGGGCATCGGTCAGCAGCTGGCGTTCCACCTGGCGGCGTTCGGCGGCTTCCAGGGTGCCCAGTACATATTCGCCAGCCAGGCGCTCGATTTCGTCGTCCGCGGGCAGGGTGCCGTCGCTCGTCATGTCATGCACTCCCTCAGCGCCTTGAGGCCGCGGGTGATCCAGCTCTTCACCGTGCCCAGCGGTGCCTGCAGGCGCTGGGCGATCTCGCCATGGGAGCAGCCATCCAGGTAGGCGGCCAGGATGGCCTCCCGACGGGGCGCCCCCAGATTCTGCAAACAGCCTTCCAGGCGCCGGCCCGCGGCGTGGCGTGCCGGATCGTCGTCTTCGGCCAGCAGGGGTGCGCTGTCCTCGACCAGGGGCACCAGGCGCTGGCGATCGCGCAGGGCGTTGAGCGCCAGGTGGCGCGCCACGCTGCACATCCAGCCGCGCGGCGAACCGCGCTCCGGGGCGAACCCGGCGGCACCGCGCCAGATCCGCAGGAAGGCATCGTGGAGGATGTCCTCGGCCAGGCCGCGATCCCGTACCAGGCGCAGGACGATACCCAGCAACAGCGGCGCCTCGGCTTGGTAGAGCCGCTGCAAGGCGGCGCGCTCGCCCCGGGCACAGGCGGCGAGCAGCGCGGCAGGATCGTAGGAGCGGTCGGTCACGGGGTCGCGCCAGGCTGGGGACGCCAGGGTGGCGACCGGATCAGTCGAGCCTAGCCGATCCGCTCCTGGCTGTCCCCTGGACCTCAGCCCTTCTTCCAGAACAGGTAGTCGGCCTGGTAGGTCACCGTCTCCCGCTCGCCCTTGTTGGCGTTGGTGCAGGCCTTGGCCGGCGCGACGCCACCCTTGAGCGCGGTACGCTGGATGTAGCGGGTACCCTGGAAGGCGCCCTGGCCTTCGACGGGCGCGGCCTCCACCAGCTGATAGGGCAGGTTGCCAGCGCCGGCGGGGGCGACCGCCAGTTGCTTGCCGACCACCTTGGAGCCGTCCTTGGCCTGCCAGGTGGCGGGCGGTCCGTAGTAGGTGCCGACCAGCTTGCCCTGACGATCGTGGAGGTCGGCCTTGGGGCCGACGAAGAACCACTCGGTCTGGCCGGGCATGTCCTGCTTGTCGCGGCATTCGTAGACGATGGTGCCCTTGCCCACGGTTTCCAGCATCAGGCTGTTGCCGGCGGGGACGCGGACGGCTTCGGGCAGCTCGTCTTGCGCCAGCAGCGGGGTGCTCAGGCAGGCGGTCAGGACCAGGATGCTGCAACGGCTAGAGGAGTTGTTCATGCGCTTGCTCCGGAATGAAAGAGGCACAGTCGGCTGGACTGTGCGGGCTATACCCGGCAGCAGGGTTTCTGGATGCAGCTGTAATAAAAATTTTTTGCTTTTTCGGCATAGTCGCGGCCGCCGCGCTGAGGAACCGCTCTGCCATGGGGCTTCTGTCAGCTTGCCGTCAGCCTGATTTCAGCGATTCCTAAGGTTGTTCGGCGATAGTGGCGCCGGGTCTCGAGCCCGTCCCCCAGCCTGCCGGAGTCCCGCCGCGTGTCGTCCATCCCGAGTCCGGCGCGCCTGCGCCTCGAAAGTCTGGCGCTGTGCCTGCTGGCCGTGCCGCTGTTCACCCTCGGCCTGTGGGAACAGCCCTTCATCGGCTTCGACGGCCGCTTCGCACTGTTCGCCCAGGAGATGTTCCGCCATGGCGCCAGCGCCTTCCCGACCAGCTATGGCCAGCCCTATCCGGACTATCCCGCCACCTCGACGCTGCTGATCAACGTCTTCGCCCAGGCCTTCGGCGAGGTCAATCGCCTGACCACCGTCATCCCCACCGCCCTGGCCTCGGCGGCCATCGTCGGTCTGCTCTATCGGTTGCTGGCCGGTCAGTCGCGCACCTGGGGGCTGCTGGCGGTGCTGGTGCTGCTGCTCACCAACGGCTTCCTGGCCAAGGCCCGCTCGATCTGCCTGGACCAGTTCGTCACCCTGGCCGCGCTGGGCTGTTTCTATCTGCTGTGGAGCGCCGACCAGCGCGGGCTGCCGCGCCGCCGCCTGCTGGTGTTCCTCGGCATGGCCGCCGGCTTCGCCGTACGCGGTCCGCTGGGGCTGATCGAGCCCTGTGGCGTGGTCTGTGTCTATTGGCTGCTGCAGGGCGACTGGCGGCGCAGCTTCGGCTACGGGTTGGTCGGCGCCGGGGTGCTGGGGCTGTGCTGCGCCGTGCTGTTCGGCCTGGCCTGGCGCACCGGCGGCCTGCCCTTCGTCGAGGACGTGCTGCGCATGCAGGTTTCCGGGCGCCTGGACGACACCGACGGCGCCGGCTATCCCTGGTGGTACTTCCTGCAACTGGGGCTCTATCGCTACGCACCGGCCTTTCCCCTGGCACTGCTGGCCCTGCCGACGCTGAGGCGTCACTGGCGCCTGCGTCTAGACCAGGCGGACAGTCGCCTGCTGATCCAGCTGGCCGGCTTTGCCACGCTGATCCTGGTGGCGCTGTCCATCCCCACCTTCAAGAAGCCCTACTACATCCTGCCGGCGATCCCCGCCTGCGCCGCCCTGGGCGCCTGGGTGCTGCTGCAGGGCCAGGGTGCCCTGGTCTGGGTACGCCGCCTGTTCCTGCCGTTGCTGGTGGTCTTCCCGCTAGTGCTCGGGGTGCTGGTCAAGCTGCAGCAGCCCAGGCTGCAGGCCGCCGGCTGGTGGCCGCCGCTGGATCTGCGCCTGCTGCTGGGCGCCTTCGGCATCCTCGCGCTGTTCGCCCT
>CAUQPA010000627.1:0-2909 GCA_963519325.1 uncultured Pseudomonas sp.
GTCGACGGCCTCGGGCGATAGGTGCCAGAGCCGCTCGCCCTCGGCCAGCACGCAGCCGCCGTCGGCCAGCTTGATGCAGACCAGCGGGGTACCTCTTTGCTGAAGGCGGCGGGCGCCGCGGCCCAGGCTGGAAAGGTCGTCGAGGCCATCACCGAGCAGGCCCGCGGCCTCTTCCTCATTGGGAGTGAGCGCGGTGATCCGGCTCGCCAGTTCGGCCGGCAGGCGCTCGGGGAAGGACGGGTCGACCACGACGGTGAAGCCCCGGGCGGCCGCCGTCTCGATGGCCTGGCGGACGATCGCCGTGGGGATCTCGCAATCCAGTACCAGGACGGCGTCATCGGGTGCGGCCGCCAGATGCTCGTCCAGCGCCTGGCGGGCCTCGGCGTCCCAGTGGTCGTTGGCATTGTTGGCCAGCATGATGCGCTTCTTGCCGCTGGAAGGTACCAGGATCATGGACACGGCGGTGGCGGTCCCCTCCGCGTGCGTCACGCCGGTCAGGTCCACGCCGGCGCGCCTCAGAGGTGCCAGGGCCTGCTCGGCCAGTTCGTCGTCGCCCACCCGGCCCAGCAGCAGGCTCCGATGGCCGAAGCGCGCGGCCAGGTAGGCGGTGTTGGCGGCCTTGCCGCCGGGCCGTCGATGGAAGTCGTCGGCCAGCAGCGTCTCGGCGCTGTCCAGGTCCTGGGTAACGCGAACCTGGAAATCGGCATTGATGCTGCCTAGGGAAAGCAGGGTAGCCATGGAGAGGACCTCGCACGGGAATTGTCCTGTCACCGACCCATCGCCTGCGCCTGGGGTTCGCCGCCGAGTGTCGCAGCGTCTTACCGTGCTTTTTGCTTGCTACGACGCTGTGCTTGCGAATGCCCGCGCCAGAGCGGCGCCCTTCATCCTGGCGCCCTGGGCAAGCAGCGCGCCGCCGGGCCGATGCGGAAAAAACCGCGAGCGCAACGGCGGCACCTGCACCGCTTGGAAAAGGTCCACCGGCAGGACACCCATCCTTCCTGGAGACTCCCGATGTCCATCCTGCCACCGCTCTCGGCCTTCGATTCGAGCGTGGCGCTGCTGACCGAAGGCTATGCCTTCATCAGCAACCGCTGTGATCGCCTGGGCAGCGACGTCTTCGCCACCCGTCTGCTGCTGCAGCCCACCCTGTGCCTGCGCGGTCCGGCCGCCGTCGAGCTGTTCTATCGAGAAGACCGCTTCACCCGGGTGGAGGCCGCGCCCGCTCACGTGCGAAGGACGCTGTTCGGCGACGGCGGCGTCCAGGGGCTGGATGGTGCGGCCCATCGCCAGCGCAAGGCGGTGTTCGTCGACATCACCCAGCCGGCACGGGTCGAGGCCCTGATCGCCCGTGTGGAACAGGAGTGGCGCGCCCGGCTGCCGGGCTGGCAGGCGCGGGGCGAGATCGTGCTGCTGGACGAGTTGCACCGGCTCTATACCCGCACCGTCTGCGACTGGGCCGGGGTGACCCTGGCCGCGCAGGAAGAGGAGCAGCGTTGCGCCGAACTGGTCGCCTTGATCGAAGGCGCTGGCAGCCTGGGCCCGGCCAACCTCAAGGCCCGCCGGGCCAGACGGTGCCTGGAGCTCTGGCTCGGCCAGCAGGTCGAGCAGGCCCGTCGGCAGCCGGCTCCAGCGGGTAGCGCCCTGGCGCTGATCGCCGCTCATCGCGACGCCGACGGCCAGCCGCTACCGACGAGGGTGGCGGCGGTGGAATTGCTCAACGTGCTCCGGCCGACGGTCGCCGTGGCGCGTTTCTCCACCTTCGCCGCCCTGGCGCTGTACAAGCAGCCGGCCTGGCGCGAGCGGCTGCGGGCCGATCCCGCTTCCCGCCTGCCTTTCGCCCAGGAGGTGCGGCGCTTCTATGCCTTCTTCCCCTTAACCGTGGCGCGGGTGCGGGAGACCTTCGCCTGGCACGAAGTCGTCTTCCCCCGCGGGGCCCGGGTGCTGCTGGATCTCTACGGCACCAATCGCGACCCGCGCAGCTGGGAGCGCCCTGAGGTCTTCGATCCCACCCGCTTCCTGGCCGGCGAGGCAGTGGAGTCGTCCTTCGTACCCCAGGGCGGTGGCGACGTGGCCCGGCAGCACCGCTGCCCCGGCGAGGGCATCGCCCTGGAGCTGATGACCTCCGCCTTGCGCCTGCTGCTGCAGACCATGACCTACCAGGTGCCGACCCAGGATCTGCGGATCGATCTGGCGCGGATGCCGATGCGCCCGGCCAGCGGCCTGATCCTGAACGATGTTCGGGCAGTGCTGCGCGCGCGCCGTTCGGTCACCTAGCCGGAGCGAAGGGCGGTTCCTCGTGGACCTCGATCAGCAGCGGCCGATCGTCCGGCGCCTCGGCGAGCAGGTCTTGCAGGTGGTCCAGGTCCCGGGCCCGCTCGGCCGTGCAGCCGAAGGCCCGCGCCAGGGCGAGGAAGTCCGGGGTGAGCAGGTCGACCCCCAGCGGCGTGATGTCCCGGCGCTCCATGTAGCGGCGGATCTCGCCATAGCCCTGGTTGTTCCACAGCAGCACGACGATGCCGATCCCGGCCTCCACCGCGCTCGCCAATTCGCTGAGGGTGAATAGCAGGCCGCCATCGCCCACCAGGCAGACCACCGGGCGGGTCGGGTCGGCCAGGCGCGCGCCGAGCGCCGCGGGCAGGCCATAGCCCAGGGTGCCGTAGCCGGTGGAGGCATTGAACCAGCGACGCGGACCGTCCAGCTCCACCAGGTGATTGCCGGCATAGACGGTCTGGGT
Source organism: uncultured Pseudomonas sp. (assembly GCA_963519325.1). Taxonomy (GTDB): domain Bacteria; phylum Pseudomonadota; class Gammaproteobacteria; order Pseudomonadales; family Pseudomonadaceae; genus Chryseomonas. The sequence continues at coordinate 2,735 of CAUQPA010000627.1, forward strand.
GGAGTCGCCCACGTAGCGGGCATCCGGCAGGGCCGCGTGCAGAGCATCGAACAGCTGGCGGAAGTGCACCCAGCCGGCGAATTCCGCTGCCAGTGCCAGCTGGGCTGCGGCGGTGCGCTGGGCGCCCGGCCCGGTCGGGTCCAGTTGCCGCGCCGGCAGCCGCGCGAGCAGGCCG
>CAUQPA010000628.1:0-2906 GCA_963519325.1 uncultured Pseudomonas sp.
AACCCAATCGTGGCGTCTTCGTCTCCGTCCCCGACATGGCCACCATCGTCGACATCTACCGGGTCCGGCGGCTGATCGAGTGTCAGGCCCTGGCCCAGGCCTATCCACGCCATCCCGGCGCCCTGCGGATGCGCGAGGCGGTGAATGCGGCCCAGCACGCCCGCGATGCCCAGGACTGGGTGGCGGTCGGTACGGCGAACATGGCCTTCCACGCGGCCATCGTCGAATTGGCCGACAGCCCGCGCCTGTCGGCCTTCTACGGGCAGCTGTCCGCGGAGCTCAGACTCGCCTTCGGGCTGCTCAAGGACCCCGAGTTCCTGCACGGGCCCTACCTGGAAATGAACGCCACCATCATCAAGCTGCTGGAAGAAGGCCAGTCCACTGCGGCCTGCGCCGCCCTGGAAAGCTACCTGGTCCAGTCCGAACGTACCCTGCTGGCGGCCTATGGCAGGTTGAATGCCAAGCGATAGCGTTCGGCTCACTCATCGTCTGGGACGCTGCGGGCGATTTGCCGAGCAGAGGGCGAAGGACTCCGGCAGATCATGGCGTGTCGGCACTGCCGCCTTGGCTTGCTCAGCGAAATTTCAGTGGGTAATAGCAAAGAAACTTGGCCGCCAACCACCACAGCGCGGGATCGGTCAGGGCGCCGCTTGCCTGCAGCCACGCCCAGCGCAGTCGCCACGGCGCCTTCACCTTGCGTAGGAACTTCAGCCAGAAGCGTGTGCCACGCCGCTCCTGCAGGGTGATCGATAAGTCATCGGCACCCGGCGCAACGCGGGCTGCCACCTCTTCGCGCAGGCCCTGGTAGTCGAGCGCGGCTCTCATCCACTGCGCATCGAAATGGCCTTCGGAAAAGTGGCGCAGGCCGACGTCATAGATCACGGCAACGCCATAGCGCCGGCTCACGCGCAGGGCGAAGTCGATGTCGTAGAAGTGGAACGGTGGCAAGGCTTCGTTGAAGGGGAGTTCCAGCGCCACGCGACGGCGCGTGCAGATCCAGACGCCATCCAGGGTGCAGACCGGTTGGCGTGGGCGCTCATCGTCCGTCGGGCGGAGATGGAACAGGTTATCCGTCCCATCGCGGTGGCGCTGATGAAGGTGCATGCAATTCGTCTCGGCTCTGCCTGCGGTCATCCAGCCGGAGGGCCCGCGACTCTTGAAGCGTGCCCCGGCGACGCCGATCGCCCCCAATTGGTCATCGTCCTGGAAGTGGTTGATCACCCGCAGGCCCCAGTCCGGCTCCACGAACTCCACATCTTCGTGCATGAAGCAGACGAGGTCGTGTCGGGCCCGTCGTGCGCCCTCGTTGTAGACGGCGCAGAGTCCGCGATTGGCCTGGCGGTTGTCGAGGGCGATCAGCTGGTAGGGGACGCCGATCGTGGCTTCGATGTTGCGGGTGACCGCTTCGAGCAGCTCGGGCTTCACCGAGCAGATGACGACGGAGATCATGGCGCTACTTCCTGGAGGGCCGGTAAGGTGTGAGCAGGCGGCGGATACGCTGCAAGGTGGTGCCATTCATGCGCTGCAGCGGAATGAGGCGCAGCATGCGCAGCGCTTCGAGCTTGTCATGGCGTACGGCGTACTTCAGCGCCTTGTTGATGACCGCGGTATGCCCTTGCGGATAGGCCGGGTGATCTCGATAGGGCGCGATGGCCAGCAGATCCGCCTCCAGCAGCACTCGGTAGCGCCGCGAGAGATTGCCCGCGTGGCGGCGGTAGCGGGTCACCCGTTCGGGCAGGATGGCGATGGGCTGGCCCAAGGCGGCGATCTTCAGCGTCATCTGGAAGTCCTGGACCCGAATCGCCGGATCATAGCCACCCACCTGCTCGAGTACGGCTTTGCGGTAGAGCGCCACCGGCGCACCGACGACGCGTGTCTCGCGCAAGACTTCAGCGAAGTCCAGCCAGCGGATGCGGGTGGCGTGCTCGTCCTTGAGCCAATTGCCTTCACTATCCATGAAGCTGACCAGCGCGCCGACGCAAGGCGTTTCAGGATGCCTTTCCAGGAAGGCCGCACGAATCCTCAAAGAATGCGGCAGCATCAGGTCGTCCAGATCAGGGGTGGCTATATAGGTGCCCCGGGCATGCGCCAGTCCGGCATTCAGGGCTGCGCTGACCCCGGCGTTGGGCTGGCTGAGCAGCAGGAAATCGTAGCGAGTCTGCAGTCCTTGCAAGCGCTGCAGGCTATCGTCGGTCGATCCATCATCGACGACGATGACGTCGAAGCGCGGATAATCCTGGGCGAAGATGCTGGCCAAACCCTCCTCGAGGTAGCGGCCGGCATTGAAGCAGGGAACCACCACCGAGATGAGGGGCGAAGGCGGGAGGGCATCATCCGTTGATGCGTGGGGGAGGGGTAAAGCCTGCATGGCGAGAGGTCCGTTCTTCACACTGCAAAATGTAAACTGCTTCTCATTTTAGAGTGGCTGAAAGTGCTGGGCTAGACCCGTCGAGTAGAGATCTTCGGAAGGGTAAGGCGTGGTTATGTCAGGTGGCGTCCCGAAGTACAGGCTTGGCAGGGCAATAGCCGTTCCCCCCTGGAATGAGGCTTTACCCGCCAAGACGGAGTCCTCAGCGCGATAGAGCGCAGGAGTAGGGCCTAGCGTGTGACCCGACCCCCGCAATAGCGCGCCAGGCAGACGGCCAACCCAGTGGGTAGGGCGTCACTCTGTCGCTCCGCTACCTCTGGCGACCCGTTTTCGTCGGCTCATCGGCGCGGAGGGCCTGTCTACTTCTACCGGCCATGGCTTTTTGCTATCAATAGATAGTGCAATTCGCATCTCCACCAGAGCCCTCACCGCGCTCGCCGGGAAGGAAAATGGTTCTGTCCCCCTACAGCGTCCGCCTACATGTCACCCAGTTGCAGTTGGGCATGTATGTCTGCGAGCTGGATCGCCCCTGGGAAGG
>CAUQPA010000629.1:0-2902 GCA_963519325.1 uncultured Pseudomonas sp.
CGCTCCAGGCGTCGAGCAGGCCGCGATGGGGCGTACGGCCCAGGCGCACCACCTCGGCCACCGAGAGGTCGGCCTCGGTGCCAGCCTGCTGCTCCACCAGGGCCACCCGACGGGCCAGGTCGCGGCGGCGCAACTGATTCAGCGGGGTCTCGTCGAGGCTGACGGCACCTTCCTCCGCTCGCCGTAGTCCGGCCAAGAGTCGCAACAGGCTGGACTTGCCCGAGCCATTGGGGCCGAGCAGACCGAGCACCCCACCTGGCGGCACCTGCAGGGTCACCCCGCGCAGGATCGGCTGGCCACCGGCACTCCAGGCCACGTCGCGGGCGGCCAGGCTCATCGGACTTCCCGCGCGCGATAGAGGATGAAGGCGAAGGCCGGCGCCCCGACCAGGGCGGTAACCACGCCGATGGGCAGGGTCTGCTTGGCCACCAGGGTACGGGCGATGATGTCGGCGAGCACCATGAACAGGGCACCGATCAGGGCACAGGTGGGCAACAGGCGACCGTGGCCGGGACCGACTAGGAAGCGCGCCACATGGGGAATCACCAGGCCGACGAAGCCCACCGCCCCCACCAGGCTGACCAGGCAGGCGGTGATCAGGCCGGTGACCGCTAGGAGCAGTAGGCGCAGCGGACCCACCGCCACCCCGAGGCTGGCGGCGGCGTCCTCGCCGAAGGCGAAGGCATCCAGCGCCCGGGCGCAGGCGAGGCAGACCAGCAGGCCACCCAGGACCACGGCGCCGGCCAGCCAGACATCAGGCCAGCGCACCCCGGACAGGCTGCCGAGCAGCCAGAACATGACGCTACGCGCCTGCTCGGCGTTGGCCGCGGTGGCGACGATATAGGCGGTCAGGGCATTGAACAGCTGGGAGGCGGCAACCCCGGCGAGGATGATGCGGGTGCTGCCGCCGCTGCCGAGAAAGGGCAGCACCACGGTGAAGGCCAGCATGGCGCCGAGGAAGGCGCCCAGGGACACCCCGAGCACCCCGCCGCCGACGCCCAGCAGCATCACCAGCACCGCGCCGGTGGAGGCACCGGCCGACAACCCCAGCACATAGGGTTCGGCCAGGGCGTTGCGCAGCAGCGCCTGGAGGATGGCGCCGGACACTGCCAGGCCCGCGCCGCAGCAGGCCGCCACCAGCGCGCGGCTGAAGCGGTATTCCCAGACGATGCCCTGGACGATGCGCTCCACCGGATAGGGGCCCAGACCGAGACCATTGGCGATGGCCTGCAGGCTGGTGAGGGGGGCGATGGGCATCTCGCCGAAGGAGGCCGCGAACACCACGCTGGCGGCCAGCGCCAGCACGGCGGCCAGGCCCAGCAGCCAGCGCCAGGGCCGGGCGCCTTCGGCTGCCAGGGGCAGGCTCATGGTTTGGGCTTGGCCCGGGCGCTGGCCAGGGCCTCGACGCCATCCACCACCCGCAGCGAGGGGTTGAGGGTCGGGGCGTCCACCACCAGCAGGTGGTTCTCGCGCACCGCGCGCAATTCGCGGGTCAGGGGATCGCTGCGCAGGAAGGCCAGCTTCTTGTCGACGTCGTCGGCCGGGTACAGGCGACGGTCCATGCGCGCCACCACGATATAGTCCGGGTCCAGGGCGGCGATGCGCTCCCAGCTCACCGCCGGCCATTCCTCGGCGCTGTCCACTACATTGCGCAGCCCCAGGGCGCGCGCGATCCAGGCGGGCGCACCGAGGTTGCCGGCTACCCAGGGATCCCCTTCCAGGCGCGTACTAGAGAACCAGAACAGCACCGAGCGCCCCTGCACCCCGGCAGCCTTGGCTTGCTCGCCAGCGGCGGCGATACGCCGGTCCAACTCAGCCGCCAGGCGGTCGCCGGCCGGCTGCACATCGAGGATGGCCGCCAGCTCGTGCACTTCACGGGTCACCAGCTGCATGTCGAAGGGCGCGCTGCGACTACCGTCGCTGTTGGAATCGGCGGTCACCGCCTTGCCCTCGCAATCGCTGGGCGCCACGTAGGCGGCGATGCCGAGGTCAGCGAAGCGCGGGAAGTCGCCCACCTCGCCACCGGGGCCGACGTGATAGGTGTACTGCGCCGCCACCAGGTCCGGCCGGGTGCCGACCACGGCCTCGAAGCTGGGCGCGTTGTCGGCCAGGCGCGGGACGCCCTTGCCCTCTGCCTGCAGATCCACGGGCAAGCCACCGAACCAGACGCCAGTGCCCACCATCCGCGGGGCAACGCCCAGGCGCAACAGCAGCTCGGTGCTGGCCTGGCCGATACTGACCAGGCGTTGCGGCGCACGCTCGAAGACCAAGTCGCGACCGCAGTTGTGCACGGTCAGCGGATAGTGGGTGGCGGCCTGAGCGGTAAAGGACGAAACGGACAGTGCCGCAGCGGCTAGCAGCGGCGAAAGATGGCGAAGCATGGACTCTCCTTGGGATGACGCGTCCCTTGTGGATGGTTGGCGTCCCCTGGCAAGGTCTGGCTCATCTCCCGAAGGAGACTCACAGTGGCGCGACCGCGCCGGATTTGCACCGGCTTCCCGCCAGGGGATCTGAGGTGTCGCCGACGGTGAACCAGCGGCGACCAATCTTCAAGCACCGGTTTCGCCTGGAAAGTGCCCGCGCTCGGCCGGCGACTTCTCAAACGCGACCGAATGTTACTTTATAACAATTCAGAATCATACCAGCGTGGCGTATAGACCCATTCGCCACCATCGGCGCGGGGGAAACGCCGGGTATGGCTGGAGCCGAGGATCACCAGGGTGCGTGAATCCACCCTATCGCTGCGCAGGGCGCCGAGGCTGGTGTATTCGAGACCGCCACCGGGGCGGCCGACATCGCGGCCGAGGATCACCGGGGTGGTCGCCGGGCGACAGCTGCGCAGGACATCCAGGGCCCGGTCCAACTGATGCGGACGGGCCTTGGAGATGGGGTTGTAGAAGGC
>CAUQPA010000630.1:0-2901 GCA_963519325.1 uncultured Pseudomonas sp.
GTATCGTGCAGCGCCTGGGCATCGGCCACGTCGAAGACGCTGACGTTGGCGTAGAGCCCGGCGATGCGCCAGAGATGGCGCCAGGTCCCCTGGCGCTGCAGCGCCTGGGCCAGTTCCTTTTCCGCCTGCTTGAGTCGCGCGGCTTCGGCGGCGGGCCGGTCGTGGGGCAGTTTGACGGTCATGCGGACCATGAACAGCATGGTGAATCCTCCACGGACAGGGATCAGGGGGTGGCGACGGCGAGGCTGCCGCGGTCGCGGCGGAAATGGGCGAGGCGGTCCTCGTCGAGGCTGACACCGAGGCCGGGACCCTGGGGTAGCAGCAACTGGAAGTCGCGATAGGTCGGCGGCTCGACGAGGATGTCCTCGGTGAGCAGCAGTGGCCCGAACAGCTCGCTGTGCCAGTCCAGCCGCTCCAGGGTGGCGAAGGCATGGGCCGAGGCGAGGGTGCCGATGCTGCCTTCGAGCATGGTGCCGCCATAGAGGCCGATGCCGGCCGCCTGGGCCAGGTGAGCCACCTTGAGCACCGCGCGCGGGCCGCCGGTCTTGGCGATCTTGAGCGCGAACACCGGCGCCGCGACGGCGCGGGCCAGGGCGAAGGCGTCGGGAAGGCTTTCGATGTCTTCATCGGCCATCACCGGCGCCGGGCTGCGGGCGCTGACCCGCGCCAGGGCCTGGACGTCATGGCGCGGCACCGGTTGTTCGATCAACTCCACCCCGGCGTCGGCCAGGGCCTGGCAGGCGCGCAAGGCCACACCTTCGCTCCAGGCCTGGTTGACGTCGACCCGCACGCTGGCGCGATCGCCCAGCGCGCGCTTGATGGCGGCCACGTGGGCAATGTCCCGGGCCGGTTCGGCCGCGCCGATCTTGAGTTTGAAATGGCGATGGCGGCGCAGGTCGAGCATGCGCTCGGCTTCGGCGATGTCCTTGGCGGTGTCGCCGCTGGCCAGGGTCCAGGCCACTTCCAGCCCCTGTTGCACCCGGCCGCCGAGCAGTTCGGCGATGCCCAGGCCGCGACGCCGGCCCTGGGCGTCGAGCAGGGCGGTTTCCAGCGCCGACTTGGCGAAGGTATTGGCGCGCACGCTGCGCTCCACGCGCTGCATCACGGCATTGAGGTTGTCGGCGTCCTGACCGATCACCAGGGGCGCCAGATAGGTGTCGAGGTTGGTCTTGATGCTTTCCGGGCTCTCCCCGGCGTAGGCCAAGCCGCCGATGGTGGTGGCTTCGCCGAGGCCCTCGCTGCCGTCGCTGCAGGTCAGGCGCAACAGCACCAGGGTCTGCCGCTGCAGGGTATGCATGGCCAGCTTGTGCGGGCGGATGGTGGGCAGGTCGACGAGGCAGGTGTCCAGGCGTTCGATGCTGATCATGGGCCGAATCCATCAGGGGCGGTCGTTGCCGCGCGTTCTTGTAGGGACGGCTTTCAGCTTGCGAGTTGCCTCCACGGCAGTCCAATATCCGTTGCGTGTTTTACGATACCCTGGAGGTATGATGGAGCTGCGGCATCTGAGGTACTTCCTGGTGCTGGCGGAGACCCTCAACTTCACCCGCGCGGCCGAACGCCTGCACATGGCCCAGCCGCCGCTCAGCCGGCAGATCCAGCAACTGGAAGAAGAGCTGGGGGTGAGCCTGCTGGAGCGCGGCCGGCCCTTGCGCCTCACCGAGGCCGGGCGCTATTTCCAGGAACACGGCAGTCGGCTGCTGGCCCAGCTGGACGAGGTGCGCGATGGCACCCGGCGGGTGGCCGAGGGGCGCAAGCGCTGGCTGGGCATCGGCTTCGCGCCGTCCACCCTCTATGGCGCCCTGCCGGAGCTGATCCGCCGACTGCGCACCGATGCCGGGCTGGAGCTGGGCTTGTCCGAACTGATCACCCTGCAGCAGGTGGAGGCGCTGAAGAGCGGGCGCATCGATATCGGCTTCGGGCGTATCCGCATCGAGGATGCCGCCGTGGTGCAGCAGGTGCTGCACGAGGATCCCCTGGTGGCCGTGCTGCCGGCCGGGCATCCGCTGCTGGGGGCGCCGGTGAGCCTGGCGCGGCTGGCGCAGGAGCCCTTCGTGCTCTATCCCTCGGCGCCGCGGCCGAGCTATGCCGATCATGTGCTGGCGCTGTTCGCCCGCGAAGGGCTGAACATCCGGGTGGCGCAATGGGCCAATGAGCTGCAAACCGCCATCGGCCTGGTGGCGGCGGGGCTGGGTATCACCCTGGTGCCGGCGTCGGTGCGCCGCCTGCACCGCGACGACATCGATTACGTCGCCCTGAGCGATACCCGCGCGGTCTCGCCCATCGTCATCAGCTATCGCGCTGGCGATCGCTCGCCGCTGCTGGCCCACTGCCTGGCGCTGGTACAGGAGACCGCGGCCCAGCAGGCCTGAACCCGGCGCTGGACCTGGGTTTGACGGCGTCCGGGGCATTGCGGAGGCCGAGGGCACCGCGCAATTAGCTGCGCCAAGGGGATGGTCGCGGCAGTCTGCGGACAGCCTGCGAGGCACCACGCGCCGAAGATGATTCCAGACCTGAGCAACCTGGAGTCTCTTGCGATGAGCGGATCCTATATCCACGTGCCGACGCCCTCCGGCGCCTTCGATGCCTACTTCGTACCCTCCATCGACGGTCGCGGTCCGGGCATCGTGTTGTGCCAGGAGATCTTCGGCGTCAACGCCGCCATGCGGGCCGTCGCCGATCACCTGGCCGAGGAGGGCTACAGCGTGCTGGTGCCCGATCTCTACTGGCGCCAGGCGCCGCGCATCGAACTGGGCTACACCCCGGAGGATTTCGAAAAGGCCTACGGCCACTACCAGGCCTTCGACGAGCACCTGGGGGTGGTGGATATCGGTGCCGCCCTCGACCATTTGCGTACCCTGCCCGCAGTGAGCGACGCCGGGCTCGGCGTGGTGGGCTACTGCC
>CAUQPA010000631.1:0-2898 GCA_963519325.1 uncultured Pseudomonas sp.
GAGGAGAACGCCAGTCTCGCCGAGCGGCTTGCCGAGGCAGAAGGGCAGGCGCAACAAGCTCGGGACCAGCTCGCCGAGAGTCAGGCCGAGTTGAGCCTGGCGTTCGCCCAGAAGGCTTCCGCAGAAGCGGCGAGCGCAGAGCATCAGCGTTCTGCTTCCGCAGCTGAAGAGCGTCTTGCTGATACCCAGGTCGAGCTCCGTGAAATGCGCAATCGGCTTGCCATCGCTCGCTCTGAGGCTGATAGCGCCGCGGGGCAGATCCAGGAAATGGAGCGTACGCGCGCCCAGGATCTTGAGATCCTCACAGAGCTGCGAGTGGAGAATCGCGCCCTGGGTGACAAGCTCGCCCGGGCCGACGCCGGCCGGGAAGCCGCAGAGCGCTATTTAGAGCGCGTCCAGAAAGATAGCAGTGCCCGAATCGCAGCGTTGGAGCGCCAGCTTGCCAAAGCGGTTGCGAAGCCGGCTCCCAGGGGCACCGGTAAGGCGCCCCGGGCAACTAGCCCTGCTTCCGGGGAATGAGGGTGGCCGACCAATTCGAGGGCTTCCACGTTTACGGCGGATCTGCCGCGCTGAAGTTCGAGGTGGTGCTGAATCAGGCGCAGGAAACCGTGCTCGCGGTGGACGGTGCCGGGCGCAAGGGATCCAGCGAAAAATTCGACTGGTCCGAGAAGCTGACGCTCCAGATTACGCCTCGCGAAATGCCGGCGTTTATGTGTTGCGTCCTGGGAATCACGGCGACGTTCGAAGCGCGCAATCATGGCGCCGCCGGCGACAAAGGGCTGACCCTGGTTAACCAGCCTGAGCGCGGTGTGCTCTACCTGCGCCTGCTCCAGCAACGCCAATCGATCAACGTGCCGATCACCCCGGACAAGGTCTTTCATTTGGGTGCCCTGGGCATCCGTGTGCTCGCCAAGCAAGTTCATCTGGACGTACCGACATGCCTAGCGATGTTGCGGGGCACGGCGGGGCGACTGCTGGTAGCGCCAGGACGCGAGTAATCCACGCGCTCGAGCTGCACCTAGCATCTGCTGCGGAAGAGTAGCTCAACCGCGATTTATGCGAGGCGTCGAAACGTACGCTTCGCTGGGCGCTGGTTATGCTCATCCAGCGTCATAACTTCACCCTGGCCATGACAGCTGGATCGGCAGTTGTTGGCGCTTTCCTGTGGCTTTGGGGCTAAGCCGAACCAGTGTTCATCAACGAGCGCTCCTTCGGCACGTTCCACGCGGAGTTTCCGCCCTTTCCAGGCATGAACTGCTCAAATCCGAGCGCTACTGGCAGCGACAATGGTCGTCAAAGCATGCGGTGTTCACCCCGTCTCCGGTAGACATGCCTGGGGTCTGCACTATGGAGCGGTCTATTGAAACCCATACCTATGAAGCGAGAGAGCTACGTCGTCCGAAACTGGCCGTGGCTCGGCCTGCTGCTGTTGGTCCTGTTCATCTGCACATTCGGTTGGCTCACACGTGGCCTCGACCCTGCACCAGTTGTTGAAGTGCATCCTGGCTGGTATGGCTTCGTCGTAGCTGAGCTGCTTGGCCTATGTGCGCTTGAGGCGCGAGCGACCGATACTGCGTCCGCCCGGGTTATCAGCCGCCTCGCCATCGGCGGTGCAGGGGTCGCCATAGTCTGGATGTGCTTCTTCGCCGGCTGAATGGGCGTGGCGGGGCGGCCCCGGGCTGCTTAGCGCTGACACGTGTGACAGCCTCTCGCGCCTAAGCATCGGCCTTCCGCCGGTCACCAGTACCCCAGACCGGATGACCCGAGGCCAATGCCACCGTCTGGCCCACCGATGACGAAGATCGCGCACTTCGCTGTCACCATGCGCGGGTTCATTAGGGTCTCGTCGCCCGAGGCGATGCGTCGAAGCGATCGCACCGTACGGGCGCGGTGGGTGGCTGACCTCCCCCTACTATGCGCGGCTTGGCTCAGCTGATCAGCAGGTGTCGATACAGCAGCTCTCGGATGTCCTGGCCATCGCGAAAGATGGCGAGCACTACGGCTTCGCGCCGCGCCTCGTCGATCAGGTATCCCGCTCGATAGCCAGACTTGGCGATCTCGCGATACCTGGCGATGCCAAACTCGGCACCGGCGGCGGCAATCGGGTGAGCGAGTGGTGACTTCCGGAGCTCGGTGGCGACCTCGTCGACGACGCTGGTCATCTTGGCGAGTGCTTCGGGGCGAGAAACCGATTTCGCGAGGTGGTGCACCTGGTCGAGCGCACCGGTCCTTGCCGAAGCGCTGAACCGGACCTGGAAAGCCCTGGCGGTCATTTGCTATCGCCCCCGAACCGCTGCTGCAGGCCTTCTTTCAGCTGCTCGGATGACATGTGCTCGCCGGCTTCGTACTCCTTGGATCCCAACGCCAGCAGCTTGACCAGGGCGATGGACTCATCGCGGCGGACACGATCCGCATAGGCCTCGATCACATAGGCCGGCTTGCCATTCTGGGTAACAATCATTGGCTCAGTGAGCTCAAGATCGGCCGCATTCTTTTTCAGGTAGCTGATCGTTTCGACTCGCATTGATAGATCCCAATGTTCACTGCAATGCGGCCCACTCTATCGTTTGTCGGACCAAATTAAAACCAAATACGGTCCTATCCTTTCGGCGATGCGTTCTTGTGTCAGGGCTGGAGGCATTTCCGGCACCGCTGCGCAGCCGCACGCCGGCCGGCAGATGCGGATCCTGGTCGACCTCAATCACCAGCCGCGCGGCGCAGGCTGACCGACTGGACCTGGTGCAGCTGCAGACCCTGTTCAACCTCGATCACCAGATGCCTCCGGTGCCTAGACCGCGTAGTACAATGATGCATTCTCGCGTTGACTGTCATAATCTAGGGACCAGATTGCAATCAAAGGCGTCCATCACGACTGTTTGACGAGGGGGTCATTGATGC
>CAUQPA010000632.1:0-2898 GCA_963519325.1 uncultured Pseudomonas sp.
CGTCCGCACCATGGTCGCGATCCAAGCCCGCCTGCCCGTCGCCACCCCCGCTCCCCGACCCGAGCCCGTGTTGCACCTGCCGCCCAGCAGCACCCTGCTGATCATCGTCGAGCGCAAGGAAGACTGGTCGGACTACCTGCCCAGCGAAAGCATCGTCACCGCCCAGGAATACCTGGAAGACCGCCGCCTCACCGCCGGCGGTGGCCGCATCCAGGTGCTCAACCTCTGCCGCAACTACCGCTACCTGGGCCATGGCTACTACTGCTCGCTGCTGGCGGAGGCGCGTGGCCATCGCGTCATCCCCTCGGTGCGCACCCTCAGCGAACTCAACCGCAAGGCGCTCTACGGCCTGATGCTGGAGGACCTCGACGCCCTGCTGGACCAGGCGCTCGCCGAGCACCCGCTGGGCGCCACCGAGGGCTTCACCCTCAACCTTTATTTTGGGCGGACCGACTTCGCGCCGCTGCAGGCCCTGGCCCGCCAGCTGTTCGACGCCTTTCCCTGCCCGATCCTGCAGGTGGAGTTGCGCCACAGCCGCCACTGGCACATCGCCGGGATCAAGAGTGGCGCCCTGCACCGGCTGCAGGATGCCCAGCAATACGCCTTCGCCGATGCCCTGGACGCCTTCAACCGGCGCATCTGGCGGCAGCCGGCCTCGCGCCGCCAGGCGCGCTACGACTTGGCCATCCTCCACGATCCCGAGGAAGGCCTGCCGCCTTCCAACGCCGCGGCCCTGGCCAACTTCGTCACCGCTGGGCGCGACCTGGGGGTGGCGGTGGAGCTGATCGAGCGCAAGGACTACGGCCGCCTGGCCGAGTACGATGCCCTGTTCATCCGCGCCACCACCCGGGTCGACGACCACACCTACCGTTTCGCCCGCAAGGCCGAGAGCGAAGGCCTGGTGGTGCTGGACGATCCCGCGTCCATCCTGCGCTGCACCAACAAGGTCTTTCTCACCGACCTTCTGGCCATGCACGGCCTGGGCATGCCGCGCACCGAGATCCTCTATCGCGAACGCCCCCAGGAGCTGGAGGAGGTGGGCCGTCGCCTGGGCTATCCGCTGGTGCTGAAGATTCCCGACGGCTGTTTTTCCCGTGGGGTGCTCAAGGTGGCCGACGCCGCCGAGCTGCGCCAGGCCGCGGCGGAGCTGTTCGAGCGCTCGGTGCTGCTGCTGGCCCAGGAATACCTCTATACCGCCTTCGACTGGCGCATCGGCGTGCTTGCCGGCGAACCCCTCTACGCCTGCCGCTACTTCATGTCCGCCGGCCATTGGCAGATCTACAACCACAAGGCGGAGTCGGGCAGTACCGGGGGGCGCTGCGAGGCGGTGCCCATCGCCGCCGTGCCACCGGCGGTGGTCGAGCTGGCGGTACAGGCCGCCGCTCTGATCGGCGATGGCCTCTATGGCGTCGACCTCAAGCAGGATGACGAGCGCCTGGTGGTCATCGAGGTCAACGACAACCCCAACCTGGACGCGGGCATCGAGGATGGCGTGCTGGGCGAGAGCCTCTACCGACGGGTGCTGGAGGATTTCGTCCGGCGCCTGGATCAGCGGCGCCAGGGCTGGTAGGAGCACGCCATGATCGAGACCTTCGCCCTGCACGACGGCGCCCTGGTACCGACTCCTGAACGGACGGCGCCGGTGCTGTTCTGCCGCGACCCCGATGCCCAGGAACGGGCCTGGCTGCTGGGCAGCTTCGCCCTGGATGCCCACCGTCTGGCCTCGGCGCTGGATCCCGACGAGGTGTCGCGGCTGGAAGGGCAGGGCGACGACCTCTTCCTGATCTGGAAACGCCCGGAACGCTATGCCGGCGGCGCGCGGTTCGCCTTCGAGGTGTCGTCCTTCGGCCTGCTCTGGCGACCGGAGCGGCTGGTGGTCATCTCCTCCGGGCAGTCGCTGCTGGCCAGCGAGGGGACGTCGCATGCCCTGCAGGATCCGCTGGACGTGCTGGTGGAGCTGCTGTTTCGCAGCGTGCACCACTACCAGGGCCATCTGCGGGTCATCAAGCTGGTCGGTCGCGAGTTGCAGCAGCGCTTCGACAGCTCCCTGGCCAACGAGCATCTGGTGCAGATGTTCAACCTCAGCGAGAGCCTGATCCACTACATCAACGCCCTGCAGGGCAATGGCGCGGTGCTCGACCGCCTGCGCCAGATCGCCGCGAAGCGTGACCTGGGCGAATCCCTCCAGGCGCGCCTGGAAGACCTCAGCATCGAGAACGACCAGTGCCGGCGCCAGGCGGACATCTATGCCACGGTATTCGCCCGGCTGATGGATGCCCGCGGCAACCTGGCCAACAACAGCATGAACCTGACCCTGCGCAACCTCACGCTGATCAACGTGGTGTTCCTGCCGCTCAACCTCATCGCCGGCATCGGCGGCATGTCCGAATTCAGCATGATGACCGCCGGCCATCCCTGGTGGCTGTCCTATTCGCTGCTGCTGGTGGCCATGGCTGCCTTGAGTCTCGCCCTGACCTGGATCCTGCGCCGCTCGTTGCGGCGTCGGGCCGAATCCGCCGCGCGCGCGGCCTAGCGCGCTTCATCGACAGCATCAGAGGACAATATGGAAAAGCAGCTACTCGGCCTGGGCATCGTCCTGGCGATTCTGGCCTTCGGCCTTCTGACCCTGATCGTCGATCTGCGTCGCGGCCGGCGCCAGCACCGCGCGGCGGTGCTCAGCCAGGAAAGCCACGACTCAGATAGCGCGAACCGGCCAGACCGAAGCGCCAGGGCACCTCGCGCGCGCGGCTGATGCCGATGCGCGGGCCCGCGAGCACCGCCACCTCGGCAGCCGCCGGCTCCAGCAGGACGGGCGGCTCGGTCAGCGGCAGGCCATCGTGACTGCCGTCGATGGCGAGGGCCTGGCACAGCCGGCCGGGACCGGCCCAGAGCAGGCGA
>CAUQPA010000633.1:0-2881 GCA_963519325.1 uncultured Pseudomonas sp.
AAGGGCGAACGCCAGTGTCGTGGAGTGGGTCGAGCCGCATGGATGCGGCGAGAGGTCCAGTGGGCCAAGGACGGCCCATCTGGACCGACCCCGGAACGGCGCTGGCGTGAGCGGACCTGGAGCGAAGCGGAAGGCCGGATGGTCGGGGCAAGCGGTTTTGGTTACTTTTGTCGCGACTGACAAAAGTGACTCGCCCGGGTGGGCGAAACAAAAAGCATCAGCACACGTCGGTAAGTAGCCGGGCACTGATAGGCGCAAACTCCGCAGTGTTGGGCTTCGCTGGCGCTCAACCCAACCTACCAACCCTGCCGCCAAATGAAAAAGGCGCCCTGAGGCGCCTTCTCCAAATCAAACCAACCGCGAGTCAGACCTTGACGATCCAACCCTCCGGCGCCGGCTTGTCGCCGGTCTGGATACCGGTCAGTTCCTCGTACAGCTTGCGCGTCACCGGGCCGACGTCGGTCAAGCTGTGGAAGACGTGGAGCTTCTCGCCGTACTGGATGCCGCCGATGGGGGTGATGACCGCGGCGGTGCCGCAGGCGCCGGCTTCGACGAACTGGTCGAGCTGGTCGATGAAGACGTCGCCCTCGACCACTTCCAGGTTCAGCCGCTCGCGGGCCAGGTCCATCAGCGACATGCGGGTCACGCCCGGCAGGACTGACTCGGAGCGCGGGGTGACGAACTTGCCGTCGCCGGTGATGGCGAAGAAGTTGGCCGAGCCGACTTCCTCGATCTTGCGATGGGTCAGGGGGTCCAGGTAGATGCAGTCGGCGAAGCCTTCGGCCTTGGCCTGGGCGCCGGGCATCAGGCTGGCGGCGTAGTTGCCACCGACCTTGGCGGCACCGGTGCCCTGGGGCGCGGCGCGGTCGTAGCCGGAGATGACGAAGTTGTGCGGGGTCATGCCGCCCTTGAAGTAGGCGCCGACCGGGATGCCAAAGACCACGAAGTGGAATTCGGGGGCGGTGCGCACGCCGATGTTGTCACCCACGCCGATGACGAAGGGTCGCAGGTAGAAGGCGCCGCCGGTGCCGTAGGGCGGGATCCAGGCCTCGTTGGCCTTGACCACCTGCTGGCAGGCGTCGATGAACAGCTCGGTGGGGACCGGCGGCATCAGCAGGCGGGCGCAGCTCTTGTGCATGCGCGCGGCGTTGCGGTCGGGACGGAACAGGTTGATGGAGCCGTCCTGGCAGCGATAGGCCTTGAGGCCCTCGAAGCACTGCTGGCCGTAGTGGATGGCCGTGGAGCCTTCGCTGATGTGCAGCTGGTTGTCGCGAGTCAGCTCGCCGGGTTGCCAGCTGCCGTCGCGATAGGTGGCGATAAAGCGGAAGTCGGTCTTGATGTAGTCGAAACCGAGGGTCTTCCAATCGATGTCCGCAGCGCTCATAGATCCTCGCAGTGCTCTCCGGCGGTCGGGCCGGTCGTTTCAGGGTGATGGCCGTGCGCCTCGCCGGCGACGGTTCAAGGGGTGGACGGGAAAGCGCCGTCCTCAGACTGTGAAAGATACCGCTTATCCGGACCGCTGGGGGCACCTTTCAGCCAATCGGGTCTCCAAAGCATGACGCTGGCCCTTTGCCGCCGCTGCCTGCTGCCTCAGGCTTGGCCGCTTGGGTCGCCACCAGGAGCTCGTTTTGAAAACAACGATGGCGTTGCTGGGTGCCCTGACCCTGCCAACGCTCACGGCGCAGGCCGCCGGAATCTTCACCGATGCCTTCGATACGGCGCTCAATCGCCGGGTCATCGAGTGGCGCGGTGCCCCCTCGCCCGAGGGCATCGTCTTCAGTGTCATCGCCAGCCAGTTCAAGACCAGCGCCGGCCATGCCACCACCGACTTCCGTACCCAGCTGTCCACCTTCGGCGACAAGGTGCGCTTCCATGGCTGCAGCGCCAGTCGCTGGGAAATGAACGGGCGGCTCTACCTGCCGCTCAAGGGGCAGTACCGCATGGCCGGGCTGGACGAGCGCTATGGCGAGTACTTCATCGGCCAGCCCACGCGCCAGGACCTGGAATGGGTGGCCATGAACACCCGGGTCAACTACCGCCTCTGCCGCCTGCGCGAGACCCTTTCGGCCGAAGACCTGCAGGGCCTGCGCTGGGTATTGCAGGCGGCGGAGCCGGACTAGTCGAAGCGGGTGATGACGGTCACCCCGGTGCCCTCGAAGCGGTCCATGTGCATCAGGGCCTCGATGGACTCGGCCAGGCCGATCGTGCGGCCGATCAGGCGCTCCGGCGCCAGGGTGCCATTGTGCAGCATGGCCAGCAGCGCATCGTAGCGATGGGCCTGCATGCCGTGGCTGCCGAGGATTTCCAGTTCCCTGGCGATCACCAGGTCCATCGGCAGCGCCGGCGTCGCCTGGTCGCCCAGCAGCAGGCCGACCTGGACGTGCTTGCCGCGCTTGCGCAGGCTGGTGATGGAGTTGCAGCAGGTGGTGGGATGACCCAGGGCGTCGAGGGAGACATGGGCACCGCCGCCGGTGAGCTCCCGCACCGCCTCGGGCACGCTGGCCACCTGAGTGGCATCGAGGGTGGCCACGGCACCGAGGCGGCGCGCCAGCGCCAGTTTGTCGGCGGTGATGTCGATGGCCACCACCTGGGCGCCCAGGGCGCTGGCGATCATGATCGCCGAGAGCCCGACCCCGCCGCAGCCGTGTACCGCCACCCACTGGCCGGCGCTGACCTTGCCCTGGTCGACCACCGCGCGAAAGGCGGTCACGAAGCGGCAGCCCAGGCTGGCGGCGGTGGCGAAATCCAGTTGCTCGGGCAGTCCCACCAGGTTGAGATCGGCCTGGTGGATGCCGACGTACTGGGCGAAGGAGCCCCAGTGGGTGAAGCCGGGCTGGAACTGGTGATCGCAGACCTGCTGGTGGCCGGCGTGGCACTGGGG